>JBKEAS010000083.1:0-1606 GCA_047972635.1 Anaerotignum sp. | reverse complement strand
TGCAAAATGCCGAAGGCACCCAATCAATGTAGTTGATTTGTTTTTCTTCTAAGTATTCCATAAGTTTCATAGGGAAAGAAAACAATTGCTTCGGAATAATTTCCATCGTTGCACCGGTTTTCAAAACCGCATAGATATCTTTCACAGACGAATCGAAATAAAAAGGTGCCTGGTTGCCTATGATTTCTTTTTCTGTAAAATCAAAAGTTTCTGTATACCACTGGGTTAGGTTCACTACAGAATGATGGGTAATGACTACCCCTTTAGGCACCCCTGTTGAACCTGATGTGAACAAAGCATATAAGGGATCTGCATCTATTGCAGTATTTCGAATGTTTTTTAATGCCACTTCATCAATTTGTGTTTCGCTAATTTCTTCCAATATAATGATTTCGCCTAAATACCCTAAGTGTTCTGCCGTTTTAACACTCTTTCTGTCAATCAAAAGAACCTGCGGTTTAAGGGTATCTAATATAGAAAGAACGCGTTCTTTTGGCATTGTAGAATCAATGGGTGTATAGAAATTCCCGCTATAAACACAACCCAAAAAAGCTGCAATTGAAGATGGTGTTTTCTCCATCATAACTGCAACAGGTGTATTTCTTTTTTCGTAACGTGACAAAAAACTCCCAATTTTCTTACTTAAGGTCATCAGCTCGTAAAATGAAAGTGCTTCATCTTGAGCGACAAATGCTATTTTTTGAGGGAATTTTGCTACCGTTAATTCCAAATATTCTAAAATATTTCTTATCATTTTTTCTCCTCATTCCTTAAAAATATCCTAAAAACCAGAAGAATATCTTGTTTTTGAGTATAACATCTTGCCAATTATTCGTCAAGGCAAGCGGCTTTTTGTTAAAACACATCTCAAAGTTACTGATATTTCTTTGACTTTTCCATACATTCATTCCACCTCTGATTTAGCATTCGCTTTTTTTATAAAACTATGAACCTTAATTGTCTTGAAAATTATGTTTCATCCTTATTATAGCAAAAATCTAGCAAACTACGAACTATGAGCATCAATTTATTTATCACTTTGCCCATATTACTGCACCTTGCATAATTCCCTGTTTTCTGCTATGATTTAAAAAACAAACGTATCATTATCCGTACAAAAGGAGTTGTAGCGATATGTCAGTCGAAATCGTACGTGCATATTTAAAAGAAATGAATTGCCCAAAAGATGTTTTAGAATTTGCCACATCTAGTGCAACCGTTGAATTGGCAGCGCAGGCAGCAGGTGTGATCCCTGCTCGTATCTCTAAAACACTTTGCTTAATGTCAAAAGATGGCCCTATTGTCATTGCCATCGCAGGCGATGCAAAAATTGATAATAAAAAATTCAAAGATACCTTCGGCATAAAGGCCAAAATGCTAACGGCTGAAGAAACCTTAAATGCAACAGGCCACGCTGTGGGAGGAGTCTGCCCCTTCGCATTACCAGAACAGACCAAATCCTATGCAGACATCTCGATGAAGCGCTTTGAAACCGTTTTCCCTGCCGCTGGCAGTAGCAACTCAGCCATAGAGTTAAGTTGCGACGAATTATTCCATTTTGGCAAATGTAGCGAATGGGTTGATATCTGCAAAGGTTGGCAAGAAG
>JBKEAS010000071.1:0-2429 GCA_047972635.1 Anaerotignum sp. | reverse complement strand
GGTAGCGGCACCTGTAGCTGTAGTACCTGCGCCTACACCTGCTACACCTGTAGCGAAATCTGGTTCTATCGAATTGATGGAAGGCGATGAGGTTGAAAAGCTTTCTGGCATGAGAAAAGTTGTGGCAGAACGCATGGCTCAGTCTCGTAGAGAAATTCCTAGCGTAACACAAAATGTTAAAATTGATGTTACAAACTTAATGAAATTCCGTAAGCAAATTAACACCGACCTTGGTGTGAAATATTCTGTCAATGATTTTATTTTGAAGGCAGTTGCAAAGGCATTGAAAAACAACAAACACATCCTTGTGTCTTTGGATGGCGATAAAATTATTAAGCGTGCCCACGTGAATGTTGGGATGGCAGTTGCGTTGGACGATGGCTTGATTGTCCCTGTTTTGAAGGACATTGACAAAATGGGTATCGAAGAAATTTCTGCCACAGCAAAGGATTTGGCAGAAAGAGCAAGAACAAATAAGTTGAATATGGATGAATACAAAGGATCTACATTCTCCATTTCAAACCTAGGTATGTTTGGCGTAGAAACATTTGATCCGATTGTAAATCAACCTGATGCTGGTATCTTGGGTGTTTGTGCGGTACAAGATGAATTGGTAATGGATGATGAAGGAAACATTACAAAGAGACAGTTTATGCGTATTTCCTTTACATTTGACCATAGATTAATTGATGGGGCAACAGCTGCTAAGTTTGAATTGGCAATTAAAGAATTGTTAGAAAACCCTATGAAAATTTTACTATAAGTTGGATACAGTTTGTTTTTAATATAACTACAACAGAATAACGTTAGATAGATATACGAAAGATAAAAGAATTTGGTTTTTATACTCCAAAGAAAAAATTAGGTGGCTTTATAGATTTTTAACTCAAATGTTATTTTTAGTAATAATATGACCTCACATGTCTATAAAGCAAATATCAGTCGGGAGGTCCTTCCTTGTTGCAGGTTCTGCCTTGGGAGGGCTTTCTGTGCTTTTACAAAAAGCCTATAAAAAACAGGAAAAAGACGTACATTTTTGTACCGAAGAGATTAGGAGGAATTCAAATGGCAGTAGAGGTAAAGATGCCTCAGCTTGGCTTGACCATGGAAGAAGGCACTGTTTCCAAGTGGGTGAAACATGAAGGAGACGCTGTAAAGGTGGGCGATATTCTTGTGGAAATCACTACAGATAAGTTGACCAGTGAAGTGGCAAGTGAAGTAGAGGGTACATTGATTAAGGTTGTCGCTAGTGAAGGTGAAGACATACCTGTGAAGGGTATTTTAGCATATATTGGAGCAGCTGGGGAAGCTGTTGGTACATCTGCAACTGTTGCGGTAGAAACACCGGCTGTGGCTAAGCCTGTACCTAAAAAAGATGGGAAAACAACAGTGGCTGTCATTGGTGGTGGCCCTGGTGGTTATGTTGCAGCAATCCGCGCGGCACAATTGGGTGGCGAAGTAACGCTGATTGAGAAAAATAAGATGGGTGGTACTTGTTTGAATGTTGGATGTATTCCGACAAAAGTTCTTTTGCACTCTGCTGAAGCTTTGGCTGAGGCGAAAGAAATGGCGGAATTGGGTATCAATGTAGAAGTAAAAGGCATTGATTGGAATAAAGTTCAAGCAAAGAAAAACGCTGTTACAAATCAGCTTGTTAGCGGCGTAACCGGTTTAATGAAAGCAAATAAAATCAAGGTTATTGAGGGTGTTGCTTCTTTTGCATCAAAGGATACTTTGGCGATCACAAAGAACGATGGATCTAAAGAAAATCTTGCTTTTGATAAGATTATTATTGCTGCTGGCTCTGTTCCAGCAGTCCCTCCAATTCCTGGTGTTAAGGAAAATGCAGATTGTGTAGACTCTACAGGTGCATTATCTTTTGAAACAGTGCCTAAGAGCTTACTTGTAATTGGCGGTGGTGTTATTGGTATTGAGCTTGCAACAGCATATTCTCGTTTTGGCACGGAAGTAACTGTAGTAGAGGCGATGAACAAGCTTTTGCCCATGATGGATGGTGAATTGACAGCACAGCTTCGTAAAATGATGGAAACCCGTGGTATTAAGATTATGACAGATGCGAAGGTGCAGTCTGTTGAAGCGGGTTCTGGTGTAACGAAGGTAAATGTAGAAGTTGGCGGAAAAGTCGAAGCATTCACAGCAGAAAAAGTATTGGTTGCTGTTGGTAGAAGAACAGATACAGAAGCATTGAACATGGATGCAGTAGGTATTACACATGATAGAGGTCGTATTTCAGTAAACGATAAGATGGAAACAAGTGTACCTAATGTATATGCAATTGGTGACTGTTTGGGTAAAGTGATGCTTGCTCATGTTGCATCTGCACAGGGCGAAATCGCAGCTGAAAATGCATTGGGTCACGACGTACTTTATGATGGAACGACAAATCCATCTTGTGTTTATACTGACCC
>JBKEAS010000049.1:0-2672 GCA_047972635.1 Anaerotignum sp. | reverse complement strand
TTGGCTTGGTGGCTGGTACAGTGGTACAAACTTTAGCAATGGTTATTATGAATTTGATTTTTACGCCATTGTTTATGAATGTGCCTTTGGAAGCGGTTATTCCTATGTTGGTGCCAATGATTATTCCCTTTAACCTAGTAAAAGCGGGCATTAACTGCACAATAACCTTTTTGCTATATAAATCTATGTCTCATATTTTAAAAGGAAACTAAGATATAATTTGATATAACTGGTTTTTTTGTTTGAAAAGTTGCGTATTTTGGTGTTTGTTAGAGTGAAATTTATCATAAAACCACTTACCTTTCATTGAGGTTAAGTGGTTTTTTATATGAAAAGTATCCTTTATGTAACGATATATATGAAATGCGTTGATTGATGGTGCCTAAGGGTTGGCTAGTTTCGGAACAGGCATTTTGGGTTAAAAGGGCTTTTCTTTTTGTATTTTTTTATGTGGCATACGCCAAAAAAGCGTATTCTTAGAATTTTATATTGTCAGCGTAGGGGAGATTGCATATAATGGTACTAATTGGACTTCGCCCATAAGGGCAGAAAAGAGGTTTGCGGATGAGTATAAAAACAGTAGTTGTATTATTTGGCGGACAATCGTCGGAGCATGAAGTTTCCAGAATGTCTGCTACAACCATGCTAAAGGCATTAGATAGCAAAAAATATCAGGTCATTCCTGTGGGTATTACAAAAGAAGGGCAATGGCTTATTTATACAGGTCCAACAGAACATATTGCAACTGGTGGGTGGGAAAAATATGCAACGCCCGCAATCATTAGCCCAGATGCAAAACAAAGAGCATTGTTAAAGGTTGTGAATGGTCATGTAAAGGAAATCCCTATTGATGTGGTCATTCCTGCACTGCATGGTGCTTGGGGTGAAGATGGAACAATTCAAGGTTTGTTGGAAATGGCGTGCATTCCTTATGTTGGCTGTGGTGTTTTGTCCTCGGCTGTTTGTATGGATAAGGTTTTTACAAAGCTGATTGCCAAAGGTGTAAATATAGCCCAAGCAAAATATGTTTGGTTTAATAAGGCGGAGTTAAAAGAGATTGATAAAGTGGTAGCACAAGTAGAGAAAAAATTGGGTTATCCTTGTTTTGTGAAGCCTTCAAATGCCGGTTCTTCTGTGGGGATTAGTAAGGTTTTAAACCAAGACGAATTGGTCAGAGCAATTGAGCTTGCGGCAAAGTTTGATCGAAAGATTATTGTGGAAGAAGCCATTTCTGGCAGAGAGTTTGAATGTGCAGTTCTTGGAAACGAGGAGCCAAGTGTGAGTGGTGTTGGCGAAGTGCTATCAGCAACAGAATTTTATGATTATGATGCAAAATATAATAATAGCCAATCTCGTACGGTTATTCCCGCACCCATCACGGAGGATGAGGAAAAAACAATCCGCAAAGTCGCAGCAAAAATATACCAAGCTGTGGATGGTAGTGGTTTGGCACGTGTGGATTTTTTCATTGAAAACGAAACAGGCCGTGTTCTTTTAAATGAAATCAATTCCATGCCGGGCTTTACTGCAATTAGTATGTACCCCATGCTATGGGAGGCAGCTGGTATGACCAAAGAAGAGCTTATGGATTGTTTGATTGAGCTGGCACTTAGCAGAGATAGTGGCATTCGTGGCTAATTAGAAAGAAGGATCTTATGGATAAAAGACCGATTGGTATATTTGACTCAGGCGTAGGCGGATTGACGGTTGTAAAACAAGTTATGAAGGTTATGCCGAATGAAAATATTGTGTATTTTGGAGACACAGCCCGCCTACCTTACGGTAGTAAGTCGAAGGAAACGGTAACGAAATTTTCTAAGCAAAACGTACGTTTTTTACTTACAAAAGAGGTAAAGGCAATCATTGTTGCCTGCAACACGGCAAGCTCGAATAGCTTGGAGGAGTTGCATGATGCTTTTGAAGTGCCTATTTTTGGTGTGGTGGATGCTGGGGTTGCGGAGGCACTGCGTACGACAAAAAATAAAAAAATTGGTGTCATTGGTACAGCTGGGACGGTGCGTTCTGCTGCATATGAGAATATGATTTGTAAAGAAGATAGTCAGATGCAGGTATTTTCTAAGGCGTGTCCGCTTTTTGTGCCTTTGGCGGAAGAAGGATGGACGGATAACGAAGTGGCAAGATTGGCTGCTGAAAAATATTTAGCCGAACTGATGCAAAAAGACATAGATTCCTTGGTTCTGGGGTGTACGCATTATCCACTTTTAAAACGATGTATCGGAGCCATCATTGGTGACGGGATAAAGCTTGTTGACCCAGCGAAGGCAACGGCACAGCAAGTAAAATTGTATTTGCAAGAAAAAGGAATTTTAAATTTAGCAGAGGTAGAAAACGGCGAGAGAAGCTTCTATTTAAGCGATTATACGGATATGTTTTATTCTGTTTGCCAGAAGGCGTTAAAACGAGGGTATACACCAGAGATTATAGACATTGAACAATATTAATGAAATGATTTTTGGTGCTTTATAAATAATAGGAAAAAGGACAGAATAAAATTCTGTCCTTTTTTAGGGGAAGAAGTAGAAAGAATGTTATTGTATGGGGGGGAATAACACTCTCATAATGAGTATTGCCTCTTTTAGAAAAAATATGCAAAAGATTTGAAAATTATTTCAATAATAATTATCATTTAGTAAAATATATTGATATAAGAT
>JBKEAS010000046.1:0-10370 GCA_047972635.1 Anaerotignum sp. | reverse complement strand
GCCAAGATATTGGGAATGGAGAGGCCTTTTTTGCTTAAGTTTTCTTTCGTAGATCCATCTACCAAGGCACCGGCTGCATCGGTTGGGCCATCAGTGCCGTCGGAACCGACTGCTCCAATTATAACATTATCCATACCTGCAATTAATTCGGCGGCGGATAAAGCCAATTCTTGGTTTCTGCCGCCTTTTCCTTCGCCTTTAATATGAACGATCGTTTCGCCACCACAAATAATTGCACAGGGTGGCTTTATGGGTAAGCCATCTTTTTGGATCGTTTTCGCAATGGAAGCCAGAAATCGTCCGGCGTCTTTTGCTTCGCAATCGACAAAGGTTGTGAGAACTAAAGGATGATATCCTAGAGATTGTGCTTCATTTGCTGCCGCTGAACAAAGTTCGCTTACACTGCCGGTAACTATGAAGGTATTATTTATAACATTTTTTGGAGTTTCAACAGATAGGTGTTTTCTCATTTCATCTGTTAGAGAAAGTTTGTATTTTTCGATGATCGCAAAGGCATCGGCACAAGTTGAAAGGTCTGCGCAAGTAGGCCCCGATGCAATAGAATCAGGTCTATCGCCCAAAATATCACTCAAAGCTATGGTATAAATTTTAGCAGGAGCACAAAGTGTTGCAAATTTTCCGCCCTTTACAGCAGAGAGATGTTTGCGGATTGTATTCATTTCAATAATATTAGCCCCGCATTTTAGCAATTGTTCTGTTAGTTCTAAGTAGTGAATTAAACTTAAATCACCCATAGGTTTTTCAAATAATGCTGAGCCTCCACCGGAAACTAAGAAAATTATGCTGTCTTGTGCAGAAAGGTCACGAACGGTGTCTATGATTTTTTCTGTTGCGGTGATGGTGTTTTCGTCCGGTAGGGGATGACCTGCTTCTAAGATGGTGAATCCGTTGATGTCGCCTTGACTATGATGATATTTGGTTAATACGATACCTTTGTAAATGCGATGGTCGAGTATTTTTGCTGCCGCATTTGCCATGGTCCAGGCTGCTTTTCCGATGGAAATAACGATAACTTTTCCGGAAAATGTTTTTCCTTCTAAAGCACGTTGTACTGCAGCATCGGGTAGGACACTTTGGATGGAACGGTGAATGATTTTTTGTGCGTCTTCTTTGATTGTTCCCATAGTAACACCTCTTTGACTGAAATTTGTTTGTTATTATATCACAAATTTATTGTATTGAGACAAAAAATGAGTGAGTTGTTTGAAAGGAAAATTGTATAAAAAACAAAAAAAGAGCTGAAGTAGCTCTTTTTTAAAAAGGGGAGAGTATGAATTACTATGTCTTGTTTATCCTGCTTCTTGTTAGGATATTTATATAATAGGATAGTTTTATGAATTGCGTATGTAGGTTTTATGAACAAATTGTGAACATTTATTTTCCAAACAATATTTTGAAGAAAAAAATTAGTTGAGTAACATTGAAATATGGTATCATAAAAATAAGAATGATCTGATATGATTTTGCAATCTTTTATGTTACAATAGAGAAGTTCGTTTTTTATGATAAGGAAGATCAGGTTTTGATTTTTTACATATTGATTTGTTTGAGAACAGTATGATATGTTTGTTTTTTTAGTCAAGAAAAGAGGGAAGTTGTGGTTCGTTTTGGTAAAGAAGAAGTGAGGAAATTTTTAGATACGAATGGTATTGTTTACGAATGGATAGAGCACGAGGCAGCATATACCATCGAGGATATGAATAGGCTAGGACTTAACAGAGATTTGGATGTCGCAAAAAATCTTTTTCTACGTGATGATAAAGGAAAAAATCATTATTTAATTGTGTTATGTTCTGACAAAAAGGTAGATTTAAAGACATTTGGTAAAATGTTTGGCATACCAAGGCTTTCCTTTGCATCGGAGGCTCGTTTGGAAAAGTATATGGGTTTGCAAAAAGGTTCTGTCACACCGCTTGGTATACTAAATGATACAGAAAAAAATGTAGTCGTATATTTTGATCAAGACTTTATAGGTATGGAAAAAATAGCCATTCATCCCAATGATAATACGGCATCTATTTATATCGCTGTAAAAGATGTTTTTCATATTATAAAAGAACATGGCAATGAATTGAAGATAGTGGAAATTCCATATTAAATGATTGTATTTTGGAATAGATGTTTTATTTGTATTTTATTTGAAACCCATTTAATAAGTATGTTTTGTGAAAATTCCGTTGAGTTGATAGGGATTTTATGCTATACTAAAAAATAGCAGTTCCGCCAAAAATAGCAATGAAAGGGAAGAACTATGAACCAGACAAGAAAAGAAATGACTGTGGATGAATCAGAATTATCCAGACAGTTAGAATATATGAATTTCATCCGTCAAACGAATGATACATACGAAGATGAAACTGGTAAGAAAAAGAAATATTTCAGTCTGGCATTGGGATGTCAGATGAATGTTCATGATTCCGAAAAGCTAGAAGGAATGCTAGAACAAATGGGTTATGAGAGCACTGATGAAGAAACAGAGGCCGACTTTGTTATTTACAACACTTGTTGCGTGCGTGAAAATGCAGAACAAAAAGTGTATGGAAAATTGGGATGGCTTAAGCATTATAAAAAAGATAAGCCGGATACGCTTGTTGCGTTATGTGGTTGTATGATGCAACAAGATACTGTGTTGGAAACATTGCGTGCAAAGCACCGCCATGTTGATATTGTTTTTGGAACATTTAATCTTTATAAATTGCCTGAATTGATGAATACACGTATACAAAGCGGTGAAACAGTGTATGATATTTGGCAAGAACACGAAGAAATCGTAGAAGATTTACCTAGCATACGACAATTTTCTTATAAGGCATCTGTCAATATCATGTTCGGGTGTAACAATTTTTGTTCCTACTGTATTGTGCCATATGTACGAGGCAGGGAGCGCAGCAGAAGCGCAGAGGATATTTTGGCTGAAGTTAAAAAATTGGTGAAAGATGGCGTAAAAGAAATTATGTTGTTAGGACAAAATGTAAATTCTTACGGTAAAAATTTGGACGAGCCTATCAGTTTTGCAAAATTGTTGCGAATATTAAATGAGGTTGAAGGGATTGAGCGTATTCGTTTTACCACCTCACATCCCAAAGATTTATCAGACGAATTGATTGAAGCAATGCGAGATTGCGATAAGGTTTGTAAAAGTTTACACTTACCAGTCCAATCAGGAAGTACTGAAATTTTACGTCGTATGAACCGTAATTATACAAAAGAGTCATATCTGGAAACGGTGCGAAAGATCAAAGAAGCAGTTCCTGATATTATGCTAACGACAGATATTATTGTGGGATTTCCAGGTGAAACGGAAGAAGATTTTCAAGAGACTTTGGACGTCGTTCGTAAGGTTGGATATTCAACCTCGTATACGTTTATCTACTCTAAACGAACAGGCACACCAGCAGCAACAATGGAAAATGCCGTAAGCGAAGATGTTATCAAAGATCGTTTTGATCGTCTGATTGATGTATTAAACCCTATTATATTTAATTTGCATAAGAAAATGGTAGGCAGTGAAGTTTGCGTTTTGGTAGAAGGAACGAGCAAATACAATGAAGAAGTACTAACAGGTAGAGCAGATAATAATGCCTTAATACATTTTAGTGGCAACAAAGATTTGATTGGGCAAATAATACCCGTAAAGATCATTGATAATAAAACATTTTATCTCATAGCGGAAAGGATTTAAGGTGAACAACATGGAATCAGTTTACGAATTGGCAAGAAAATTAGGCGAAGAATTAACAAAAACTCCTCAAGTTGAGGCTTTGTTGGCGGCAAAGAAAGCTTACGAAGAAAGCCCTGAAATTGCAACAGCAGTTGAACAATACACAAAATTGCATCAGGATTTTGAAGCAAAGATGCAAGCGGGCGGTATTTCTGCTGAAGAACAGAAAGCTTTTGCAGAAGATATGGCAAAAAGAGGCGAAGAAATCAGAAACAATAAAATTGCATCTGATTTATTCTCAGCTGAAACGAATTTTAATAACTTTATGAATTCTGTCTTTACAATTGTTACATCTACATTGACAGGTGAAGAGGCTGAACAAGATGGCTGCGGTTGCAGTCCTGGCTCTTGTTCATCTTGTGGCGGCGGTTGTCACTAATATATTGAGCGAATAAAGCGTTAATAAATGCCCGAGTTCCCTTGCGGGATTCGGGCATTTTGGAATAAAAAGAAGAAGATTAATTTTTAGAATGTTTCCGTAACAGTATGTACGCTAGACGAAAGGATATCATCTAGAATGATAAAAGGAGGTACTCATGGCAAAAATCACGCCTATGATGCAGCAATATTTCGAAATAAAAGAAAATTACAAGCATTGTCTGCTTTTTTTTCGTTTAGGGGATTTCTATGAAATGTTTTTTCAGGATGCAGTGATTGCCTCAAAAGAGCTAGAAATTACTCTTACGGGAAAAGATTGGGGTCAGGAAGAACGTGCACCTATGTGCGGAATTCCGTTTCATGCTGCAGATGGATATATTGCAAGACTTGTCGAAAAGGGGTATAAAGTTGCTATTTGTGAGCAAATAGAAGATCCGAAATTGGCAAAGGGCATTGTGAAGCGTGATGTAGTGCGTGTGGTTACGCCGGGAACGGTTTTGGATCATGCTGTATTGGATGAAAAAAAGAATAACTATATTCTTGCGATATTTAGCAGTGGGGCAGGATATGGTATTTCTACTTGTGATGTTACAACAGGTGAATTTCAAACAACAGAATTTGCAAGCATTCAAGCTGCAAATAAAATTTTGGATGAAATTGCTCGTTTTTTGCCGGCTGAAGTGATTTGCAATGAATTATTTTTAAATAGTCCTTTGGCAAAAGATATCCAAGAAAAATTTCATTATTTTTTGAATGATATTGATGATAGAATGTTTGGCTATGCGGTAGCAAAAGATGCTATATTAAAGCATTTTAAAGTAAAGACATTGGATGGCTATGGGCTTAGTAAAAAATCAATGGCTGTTGGAGCTGCGGGAGCTTTATTATGGTACTTATTAGAAACACAGAAAAATGATTTAAATCATATTTCTACGATCAAATTTTATACAGCTGGAGATTTTATGCTGTTGGATGTCTCTAGTCGACGGAATTTGGAACTTACGGAAACCATGAGAGAAAAAAATCGTCGTGGTTCTTTGTTATGGGTTTTGGATAAAACGCAAACAGCTATGGGAGCCAGATTATTGCGAAAATGGGTAGAACAACCGCTACTTTCGGTAAAAGAAATCCAAAACAGGCTCGACGCAGTGCAAGAACTTTGTGATGACCTGTTTTTGAGGGAAGAAATAAAAGATATCTTACGTTCTATGTATGATTTTGAGCGTATTATGGGACGTGTTATTTATCAAAGTGCCAATGCTAGGGATTTGGTGGCTTTGAAAAATTCTATTGAAAACTTGCCATTATTAAAGAGTATTCTTGCCAAGTGTAAAAGTCCTTACTTAATGGAGCTTTATGAAAAACTAGATACATTGGAAAATATTTATGCTTTGATTGAGCAGTCCATTGTGGAAGAACCACCGTTTTCAGTTCGAGAGGGTGGTATGATCAAACTAGGTTTCGATAGTGAACTTGACACATATGCACAAGCCAAGGAAAAGGGAACGACTTGGATTACGCATATGGAGGAAGAAGAAAAAGAGAAAACGAATATCAAAAATCTGAAGGTGCGTTTTAACAAGGTTTTTGGTTATTATATAGAAGTAACAAAATCAAACATCAAAGAAGTACCAGAGCGTTACATTCGCAAACAAACGCTTGCAAACTGCGAACGATATATCACTCCTGAACTGAATGAACTGGCAGAGGTGATTTTAGGGGCAGAAGAAAAAATTGTTGGCATGGAGTATCAAATTTTTACAGAAATCAGAAATGCTGTGGCAGCTGAAGTGGAGCGTATTCAGTATTGTGCATATATTGTTTCTGTTGTTGATGCATTGCAGTCTTTGGCTGATGTTGCCAAGAGCATGAATTTTGTAAAGCCTGTTGTAGATGAAGGCGATGTAATATCCATTTCTGCAGGGCGTCATCCGGTGGTTGAAAACATGACACAAGGTCAATTTATACCAAATGATCTTTATTTGGATAAAGAAGATACAAGATTGGCAATCATCACAGGGCCTAATATGGCGGGTAAGTCTACCTATATGAGACAAACGGCTTTGATTGTTTTGATGGCACAAATTGGTAGCTTTGTTCCTGCGGATGCGGCACATATCGGCATAGTAGATAGAATTTTCACTAGAGTGGGTGCTTCTGATGATTTAAGTGCAGGACAGAGTACCTTTATGGTTGAAATGATAGAAGTTGCGAACATATTAAATAATGCCACTCAAAAAAGTCTTTTGATTTTAGACGAGATTGGGCGAGGCACCAGTACATTTGATGGTTTAAGCATTGCGTGGGCAGTTTTAGAGTATATTGCAGATGCCAAACAGATTGGAGCAAAAACTCTTTTTGCCACACACTATCATGAATTGTCAGAGCTTGAGGGCAAGCTTAGAGGTGTGAAAAACTACTGTATTGCAGTACAAGAAGTCGGGGAGGATATTATTTTTCTTCGAAAGATTAAACGTGGCGGTGCAGATCATAGTTATGGCGTGCAGGTTGCGAAATTAGCCGGATTGCCAACTAAGGTGATACGAAGGAGTGGGCAGATTTTAAAACAGCTAAATGCTGCAGATATTACAAAAAAAGCGAAACAAATTGCTGAGGAATCTGGAGAAAATGCAGAAGAAGTAGCAAAACAAGTTGATATGTTTTCAATAGCAGAAAATATTATGATCGATGAAATTTCAGAGTTAGATGTGATGGCTATGACTCCCATTGAAGCATTGCAGACTCTTTTTGAATTGCAAAACAAAGCAAAAGGGCTGTAAAAGAGAGGAGGATTTCTTTGCAACTTATAAAACTATTAGACACAAGTACAATCAATAAGATTGCGGCAGGCGAGGTGGTTGAATCTCCAAAGTCTGTTGTAAAAGAATTGGTGGAAAATGCCATAGATGCTGGAGCACGTGCGGTAACTGTAGAAATTAAAGAAGGCGGTATTTCTTATATTAGAATTTCCGATAACGGTCAAGGTATTCCAAAAGAGCAAGTGAAAACGGCTTTCTTGCGTCATGCTACCAGTAAAATGAGCCAGATTGAAGATTTGGAACATATTTTTACATTGGGTTTTCGAGGCGAGGCATTGGCTAGTATTGCAGGAGTTTCACAAGTTGAAATGATAACGAAAACAGAGCATGAAGAGATGGGCACTTTGGTTGAGGTTCATGGTGGTGAAATCAAAGCTATGCAGGACAGTTCTTGCGTAGAAGGTACCACCATTACAGTGAAAAATTTATTCTATAATGTTCCAGCAAGGCGAAAGTTTTTAAAAAAACCGGCAACGGAAAGTGGCTATGTTTCTGATTTGATGAACAAATTGGCATTGGGTCATCCGGAGGTTTCTTTTCGCTATATAAACAATGATACGACGATGCTACATACCATGGGAGACGGAGAATTAAAGGCTTCTGTTTTTTATGTTTATGGGAAAGAAGCATCCAATAGCATGATTTCTTTGCAACATGAAAAGGGCGAATTTTCTCTTTCTGGCTTAATAGGAAAGCCGGAACTTTCAAGAGGAAACCGAAATTACGAAAATTTATTTATAAATGGACGTTTTATAAAAAATAAAGTTGTTTCATCAGCAGTGGAAGATGCATATAAAACACGTTTGTTAATTGGGAAGTTTCCTGTTTTTGTTTTGAATTTAGAAGTACCACCAAGTCAGGTTGATGTGAATGTGCATCCGGCAAAGCTTGAAGTGCGATTTAAAAATGATGATGAAATTTATCAATTTTTTTATGATGCGGTATCTAAAGTTTTGGAACAAGAGATTTTAATTCCTAAGGCTAATTGGGATTTGAAAAGTCAAGAGAAACCGTTTGCAAAAAACACTACAGTAGAACAACAAAAAATTGAGGATATGCCAAGTGAAACATTTTCTCAAACCATAGCTACACCTAGCGGTCTGGGAAAAACGATAGATCAGCTTTTAAATAGAAGTGCTTCTATAAAAAATGAAATAAGACAAAAATCAGAAGGATTTTTAGTTGATACAGTAAAAGTTCAAGAAAAGCCAACAAGCAATGTTTCAAATTTTCATAATGAAAATTTTACTGTAGAAAAAAAAGAACCGCTTGTGGAAGTGAAATCAAATCCTTCCATAGAGCCATTTTTTAAACAGTACAAAATCATTGGTCAAATTTTTCAAACATATTGGATGATTGAACAAGGAGATTGTATTTATTTAATAGATCAGCACGCAGCACATGAACGCATATTGTACGAGGAGTTGTTGAGTCGATTTAAAGAAGAAAAAGTAGTTTCTCAAAGATTGTTGGTTCCGCAGATGTTAAATTTAACATCTGCAGAGATTGAGATTTTAAAAGAAAACATAGCTCTTTTTGAAGGCTTTGGGTTTGAACTTGAGACCTTTACGGACAATCAATATGCATTAAAATCAGTTCCTTATATATTGAAAGAATTGGGTAGTGTGGGGTTTTTTATAGAAATTTTAGATAAACTATCAGAGCAGAAAATACGCTCGGTATTTGATATGAAGCTTCTAACTGTAGCGACCATGGCTTGTAAGGCTGCGGTCAAGGGAAATGACCGTATGAGCTTTCAAGAGGCGGAGTCGATGGTTGGGCGGTTATTGAAGTTGGAAAATCCGTTTTCATGCCCACATGGTAGACCAACTATTATTGAAATGACAAAGTATGAGCTTGAAAAGAAATTTAAGCGTATCCAGAATTAAAGGGTGATAGGATGAAGAAACCTTTCGTAATAATTGGTGGTCCCACAGCTTGTGGGAAAACTTCCTTTTCAATTGAATTGGCGAAAAAAATCAACGGGGAAATAATTTCTGCCGATTCTATGCAGGTGTACCGCTATATGGATATAGGTACGGCGAAAGTAAGAGAAGAAGAAAAACAAGGTGTTCCACATTATTTGGTGGATGAGATAGATCCTGATGAAGAATATAATGTGATGATTTTTCAACAAAAGGCAAAGGCATATATGGAAGAAATTTGGAATAGAGGAAAAATCCCTATTTTGGTTGGTGGAACAGGATTTTATATCAATGCGTTGTTGTATGACAATGATTTTACACAGACGGACAACAACCATTCTTTTCGAGAAGCTTGTTATGCACAAGTTGAAAAAGAGGGACCAGAACCTCTTTTTGAACGGTTAAAAGAGATTGATCCTGCGTATGCCAAGACCATTCATGCCAATAATGTCAAGCGTGTAACACGTGCGTTGGAATATCACTTTCTAACGGGAGAGAAATTTTCTATGCATAACGCAGAGCAAAAGGAGAAAGAAAGTCCTTACAATGCGGCGGTCATCATTTTAAGCATGAATCGAGAAATTTTGTATGAGCGTATCGACCGTAGAGTGGACTTGATGATGCAAGAGGGTTTGCTTTTGGAGGTGAAAAATCTTTTAGAAAAGGGATATTCTTCTCAATTGGTGTCCATGCAAGGGTTAGGATATAAGGAGTTCATACCATATTTTAACGGAGAATATACGCTGGAAGCGGCAGTGGAAGCATTAAAAAAAGGTACGAGACACTTTGCAAAACGTCAGTTGACTTGGTTTCGGCGTCAAATTGACGGTTTGTGGGTAGATTTATCAAAAGCCAGTTTTGATATGGCCATGACAGATGTTTTGGACTATTTGGATGAGAAAGAAATACGATAAGTTATAAAAAAGTGGTGTATACTTAATATAAGCGTTTAAAAAATGACGAAGTGTTTGTTGTATTTTACAAGAACTTTATGGGGAAATATAAAATAGATTAAAAGAAAGGATAAGGATAATGAAAAAACAATTTTTAAAAAGATTGGCTATATTGTTAGCGATGATTTTGGTTTTGGGCGTTACGGGGTGTGGTAAGGACGAAGATACTACGGTAGATAATATCGAAAGTGCCGATACTACAAGTGATACCAATACTACGGATGCCGCCGTCGACGAGACAAGCGTAGAGCCTTTAAGCCAAGATACACAGGTACCAATGCTACAAACGGCTTTTATTGAAGCTGAAAGTTTGCCAACCATTCAGGCAAAGTCAGCAATACTTGTAGAACAATCAACAGGGACCATTCTTTTTGATAAGGCAGCAAAAGAAAAGATGTATCCTGCGAGCATGACAAAGATGTTGACTGCCCTTGTGGTGTTGGACTATCTTGAGCCCGATGAATTAATTACAGTTGGTAGTGAAATTAATGAGGTGACTTTGGATTCCAGTAAGGCTGGACATATTGCAGGGGAAACATTGACAGTAAAAAAC
>JBKEAS010000316.1:0-2289 GCA_047972635.1 Anaerotignum sp. | reverse complement strand
AATGGAGGAAAAGCTAAGTCATGAGCAGATGAAGCTTTTATCGGCAATGGTGGGGTCAGACGGAAGCGATGCTGTGCAAATGTTTGAAAGAATAGAACGACTTCGCCGTCTTTTTGGAAATACCCAAATACAAAAACCGCAAGACATTGAGATGAAAGAGGCTTCGGCACCAGAATCACCATTTGGAAGTGAGCGGGGAGAAAACATTTTGTTTTCTGCAATTCCGTTTTTGGATTTGGAATTTCAAAAGAATATTTTTGTCATTGTTCGCTTGATGGAATTAAGACGTGTGCTAGAGGGGACAACGCTTGCGGCAAGAGAGAAGCAAGATGACCCCGTGTCGAGAAGGCATAATATGCTACGGGCGGTACAGCCTTTTTTGCAACCGTCAGAGAGAACACAACTAGATAGTATGCTTAAGATTATGCAAATGAAAGATATGTTTGCATATAAGGAGGGGAAATGATGGAAAAAGGATGGGATACACCAGAAGTACAGGCGTTGGGAGAAGAAAGACTAAAACTGATCAAAGAAGCGGCAGAAAAAAGCCGTGGCAAAAGTGGAATGGATTTGTTAGATGTATTTTTAGAGTATGGAGACAAATTATCTCAAGGCGGAGAGTTACCAAAAGAACAGCAAAAAGTTCTTTTGGCTGCAGTTGGAGCAACTTTACCAAAAGAAGAGCAGGAACGATTGGTGCAAATGATGTCTATGCTCGGATATTAAATTTAATCATTCTAGATACATACCGTGGCGGTGTTTACGATTAAACGTAGATGCCGTCATTTATTTTCTAAAGAAAATGAGGTGGAGTATAATAAGAAAGAAATTTGTATATAAATATAGAGCCATATGGTAAAGGTATGTAATGAAAAAGCGAAAATCAATAATCATGATTTTCGCTTTTTCATTACATACCTTTTAGTAAACAAAGGGCAAGTATGAGAATGGGCATCTGGCTTGCGTTGTTGTAAGAACAGGTGGTATAAGATTGCCTTTGGTTTTCTTTTGCCTCAAAGGCTGGATCGAGGTTTTGCATATTGTTTTTTGTTGTTTCTTGCGAGGTTTTATTTATTTTTACGTAAAGGTTGGGTTCTTTTTGAATAGACACTTCTTCGTGGATCAGTGTTTTTTTCTGAAGGTGTGCTTCTTGATGATGGTGCGATTGTCTTGTAGGTTGCCCCTCGTAAGAAGTGGGCGATGATATGTTGTGGTAGTGTGCACTTCTGCTTGAAAGACAAGAAGAAAAAGGAAATGGCAAATTTGAACTATGATACATAGGCGATACCTCCGTTTTATTGTTGTTTCAAATATATGATGAAATAGTGAATATTTTCTTAATTTTTTTTACAGGGGTGATTTTTGTGATATAGTAGTAAAGAAGGCAAGGAGTGAAATGATGATATGAGGGAACATCGAGAACGAAGCTTCCGTATTTTAGAGTTTAAAGAAAATGAATTTGATATTATAGGCGACGTGCATGGTTGCTACGATGAGTTGATAGAATTGGTAATGACATTGGGCTATGAAAAAAAAGGACAGGCATATGTCCACCCGCAGGGTAGAAGGTTAATTTCTGTGGGGGACGTTGCAGACAAAGGCCCGAAAAATATGCTGGCGTTAGAATTTTGGATGGATCAAGTGACCTATGGTGGCGGCTTTTGGGTTCATGGAAATCATTGTAATAAGCTATATCGTTATTTTTTGGGAAACAAGGTTCGCCTTTCTCATGGGTTAGAGAACACGGTGGCGGAATATGAAAAACTCACAAAAGAAGCAAAGATTACATTTCGTAGTCGCTATATGCACTGTTATGAAACCCAATGCTATTATCTTTTGCTAGATAAAAAAAGGTTGGCGATAGTGCATGGTGGGTTACGTGAGGAGTCTATGGGATGGTTTTCGAACAAAATTCGGGCGGTGTGTTTGTATGGCGAAGCAACAGGTGAATTTGAATTGAGTGGTAGACCGATTAGGCTCGACTGGGCGGCGGAATATCGTGGGAAGTCCTTTGTTGTGTATGGGCATACCGTTGTAGAAAAACCAACCATTATTAACCATACAGTTGATATTGATCAGGGGTGTGTTTATGGTGGATATTTGACGGCATTGCGTTATCCGGAAAAGAAATTTGTGCAAGTCAGAGGAAAAAGGTATGTAGAATACTTGGGAGGAGAAAAAATATCCGAGTAATGATCTTTGTGGGGCTTTACACGCTTTTTAAAAATGCGAAAACCATCTATAGAATTGTAGATGGTTTTTTTTGTTGAAAAAACGATTAGCTTGTCT
>JBKEAS010000283.1:0-9630 GCA_047972635.1 Anaerotignum sp. | reverse complement strand
AGGGATCGCTGTAGATTCCATACCAACAGCCAAACCGCTAATGATTGTTGTAGCCGGACCTGTTTCAGACTGATCTGCAATCTTCTTTACAGATTTGTAATCGCCAGAAGTATAAACTTCTGTAATCACACCAATCATAAGACCAACAACCAAACCAACAACAATCGCAATACCCGCCTTCATGTCACCAAAGAACATCCAGCTTAATGCAAAAGAAGCAATGGCAACCAAAATCGCTGCAGAATAAGAACCTGCTTTTAATGCCTTATGTGGGTTTGAATTTTCATCACCCTTAACAAAGAAACTGCCGATAATGGAAGCCAAAATACCAACCGATGCCAATACCAATGGGAATACAGCACCTTCTGTTTGGAAGTAAAGTGCACCCAAAGTAATTGCAGAAATAATAGAACCTACATAGGACTCGAAAAGATCCGCACCCATGCCGGCAACGTCACCTACGTTATCCCCTACGTTATCTGCAATAACTGCAGGATTACGAGGGTCATCTTCCGGAATACCTGCTTCAACCTTACCAACCAAGTCAGCACCAACGTCAGCAGCCTTTGTATAAATACCACCACCAACACGACCAAACAAAGCGATAGAAGAAGCACCCAAACCAAAACCAAACAAAATATTTGTATTCTGAGTCAGTAGATAAATTGTGCCAACGCCAAACAAGCCAAGACCAACTACGGACATACCCATAACAGCGCCACCACTAAATGCGATAGAAAGGGCTCTATTCATACCGCCAACTCTAGCTGCGTTTGCTGTTCTAACATTTGCCTTTGTCGCTACAGACATACCAAAGTAGCCTGCAAGGGTAGACAAAAGTGCACCAAATAAGAAGCAAACCGCTGTCATCCAGTCTACACCAAAGCCAATTAAAACAAATAATACTGCCGCAAAAATTACCAAAATACGATACTCTGCCTTCAAGAAAGCATTTGCACCTTCTCTAATGGCTGCCGCAATTTCCACCATGCGTTCCGTACCTTCTTCTTCGCGGCTAACCTTACCCGCAAGAACAAAGGCAAACACAAGTGCAAGCACACCAAATACAGGTGCTAAATACATCAAGTTTTCCATGTTAAAATCCCCCTGTTTTTCTTTGAATTTGTACCTATTATTTTTTATGATTCCAGCCGATCACACAACCGGCATCACAAAACCCGACTGCAACAATATGAAACCTTTCAGTAACTCATTAAAAATCAAAGCCACCTACAATTTTATTCGCCGCGATTAGCCCGATCCCAAGCGAAGCTGTGATACGTTCATATATAGTTTAGCCTTATTTTGCTATACAGAGTATTATAAACGATTACTTTGTTAAAAATCAACCCTTTCAACCATAGATATGTATATTTTTCCAAAAAAATAGCCAAAAATATTTCATTTTATCCATCACTTATTGAAAACTTATTGAAAATTTGTTAAAAAATAGAAATTATTCGAAAAAAACCATAAAAATAACGCAATGAACATTCTCACTGCGCTGTCGTACGTTGCCACATCCTATACTACATTGTATCCCTATTTTTTATATTGTGCATAGTAACTCAGCAATTAAAGGTAGTGTAATCACCGATAATAACGTAGAAACAAAGACATATTCCGATGCACGTTTTTCGTCATTCCCGTAAAGCTCGGCAAAAGAAGGCAATGCCGCCGCGGCTGGTGTCCCAACCAAAAATACCAAAACGCTAAGTGCCATTCCGTCCAAAAACAACCCCGCAATCAGCTTTGTTGCAACAGGCATCATAATCAATGTCAAAAAAGAAAACAGGTACACCACCTTGTCCCGAAATATCTCTCTCACATTTGCCGCCGCCAATAAAGTACCAATATAAATCATAGATAGACATACCGTTGTGTTTGCTGAATACCGTAATGCCTCATAAATTGCAATGGGCAATGTAATTGAATGAACAAAACAGAAAATACCTATGATTGCTGAAAAACAAATCATATTTAAAAATGCCTCTTTCATCATATTGCCAAACGATTTTTTGTTTTCACCGCCTAGTCCAAATAAAACAGAACAAACCGTAAACAAAAAAACATTACTTGTAAACATCACCGCTACACAAAAAATCAATCCTTCTTCACCATACATAGCCATAACCAATGGCTGTCCCATAAAAATTACATTGCTATAGACACCAGCACCGGAAAAAAGCCCAGCTTCTTTCAAATTCATCTTTGACATCTTTCCAACTACGAAAAATAACAAAGCACCCATAGAGCATACCAAAAAAGTGGCTCCACAAGTTTCCAAAAACTGCACAAAAATTTCAGTTGAATATTCTCTTTGCATCAAAATAATCATGTTGCACGGTACAGCCACACGGGTCAATACAATCGATAAACCTTTTGCATTTGCTACCGAAAGATATTTCTTTTTTTGCAAAATAATACCAACAATCATTAGAATAATCATCGTAAGCAACTGCAAAATAACAATTTTCGCCACTATCAAAACCTTCTTCCCCTAAAGTTTTTGTTCATCGTCTAGCGTTTCCCACGCCCTAATCTCCGACAAAACCATAAAATCAGCTTTACTTTTATTCTATATGGAAGAAGGAAGCTTTTCAATCTTTTATTTGGCTAAATATTAGACTTCTTGCTCAAAATGATTTTTCGAACCATAAAAATAGCTATTTTTGCTGCAAAGCATCCCAAAAAAGCACCAAAGAAAACATCTGATGGGAAATGAACCCCCAAATATAGCCTGCTAAAGCCCATAAGTCCCGCAAACACAAATGCTATAGTTCCCCATTTCTTATTCATGGCGTATACCGCCGTTGCCGCTGCAAAAGATGCCGAAGTGTGTCCCGACGGAAAAGAATAGTCTGATAATGCAGGGAGCAAAATTTCATATTCCAGTAAATCGTACGGTCTGCTTCTTGCCACCAATGGCTTTAACCAAATATTACAAAGCAACAAATTAAACAACAAGGAAAGCCCAACCATAATCCCGCATACCCTGTATGATTTTTTCTTCTTGTCAACCATACCCACCAGTAGCAAACACACAGCTAAAACAATCCAAATAAGCCCATGGTTTCCCAGCCTCGATATAAACATCATTGGACCGTCTAACCAGGCACTACAAAAAAACTCTCTAAGCCCCATTAAAATTTTTGTATCTACCTCTTGTATCCATTCCATTTTGTTTCCTTACCCCCCAAAAAACAGGCTTTCTGCTAAAATTTTCACTCCAATTAAAATTAATACAATTCCGCCCAAAATCTCAGCCTTTGTTTGCAATTTAGCCCCCAAATATCTACCTGCACTTGCACCAAGGCAAGAAATCCCAAACGACACCACCCCAATCAAAATTGAAGCCTGTATGATATTAATATCAAGCATTGCAAAACTAATACCAACTGCCAACGCATCAATGCTTGTAGCCACCGCCTGCAACAAGAGCACCTTGTTTGGCAAAACGCCACCACCACCAGCATCCTCGTCACCCTTTAAACTTTCACGAATCATATTTATACCAATGATAAATAATAAAATAAAGGCAATCCAATGATCCACCGCCTCAATATAATCTTTCACACTACTCCCTAAAATCCAACCCGTAATAGGCATCAGAAACTGAAAACCCCCAAAAAAAGAAGCCTGCCTGATTGCATCTTTTCTGCTAAAATTTCGTACACTCACACCATTAGATATCGATACCGCAAACGCATCCATCGCCAAACTTACCGCAATCAACAAAACCGTAATAAAATCCAAATTTATTTCCTCCAATCCAATTAGGCAAACGCCTTTCCGTTTGTTAATATAACACAGCCGTTTTGTTTGGGTCAACAAATAGCCTGCACATCTTACCCATTTTATGATCCTCAAACAAAAAAAATCCTCCAAATCATTTCATTTCTATATTTTTCTTGCCTCTCATAGATGGAGTTTTTACAATATCGTGCAATCCTATCAAAACTTATACAAAAAAAGGCTCTTGCCAAAACCCAAGCAAGAACCTTTTTTATAGCTATAACACTAAAAATATTCCTATGTTTTATGATGATAAGACGTATTTGTAAATTTTCGCCCTATGAAATGCAATGCCAACCACAATAAAAATAATATAACCAGAAAATCCTTGCATCAAATTTTCAGGTATGGATACTGCCGAAACAGCAAAGCTTCCTTTCAAAATACCACCACCAATGAAATATCCAAAAACCATCCAAAGAATGCCCACCACGGATGCTAGCATATTGCGAACGGTAAAGAATTTTTCATTTTTTGCACAAAAAGATGCAATCTTCCCAATTAAAAATCCCATAATTCCTTTGATGATTAAAGTGAACAATGCCCAATGTGCATATCCGCTTAATATATCAGCCAAGGCAGATCCAACACCGCCTGCAACCATACCGTATCTGGCACCAAAAAATACAGCAATGAGTAAGATCATACTATCTCCCAAATGGACATAACCCTGCGTGGCTGAAACAGGAATTTGAAACATCATCGTACTTACAGCAACCAACGCAATCAATAATCCTTGTAAACATACTTCCTTTGTTGTCATTTTCATTATGCGTCACACCCTCCTATTTATTGATAAAATCGTACCATATTTCTCCTCTTATGGCTAGATGCTTTGGGGTATAAAACAAAAATTGTACCCATACAATCTAAAATATTGTATGGGTACAATTTTTGTGGCAAAAAAAAGAATGGAAGTTACAGGGCTCGAACCTGTGACCCTCTGCTTGTAAGGCAGATGCTCTCCCAGCTGAGCTAAACTTCCATGCTTAAGCAAAATAATATGTCTTTCATGTAATTGTATGACCCGTAAGGGAATCGAACCCTTGTTTCAGCCGTGAGAGGGCCGCGTCTTAACCTCTTGACCAACGGGCCGAAAAAAGGAAACTAGCGGAGGAGGGATTTGAACCCCCGACACTGCGGGTATGAACCGCATGCTCTAGCCAACTGAGCTACTCCGCCACAAGTCGACCTAGTTATTATATCTATTTGGCTAAAATATGTCAAGACTTTTTTCCTTTATATTTATCACTCTTTTTTTTACCCTTTATTGACGTACAGCACCTCGTTGGACTTGATCATACCCAATTGCTCTCTTGCAATTTTTTCTATATAACTATCACTGTTGTAATATTCTTTATCTTTTTCATATTCCTGTTGTTTTTGCTTTTCTTCTTCGATTTGAGCTGAAATCTCCAGACGTTCTTGCTTAATTTCTTCGTATGCCTTTACACGGCTTACAACGCCAACCCCTACACTGCAAATAAAAACAGCTAAAAAAACACGAACGAAAATGCTATCCATTCCTGTCGTCCTTTTTTTTCTTTTTTGTGCGCCATTTTGTTTTTGGCCTCTGTCCATTTGTGGTGCCACCATCTTTCCTGTTTTTCCCAACTGCCATTTTCCAGTCTCGCCTAAGTTTATTTAATTTTATTTTTGCATAAAAATTACAAGAATGCAACACTTTTTGTTTAATCTTGCCGCAAAAAATTCCACTTTTCCGCAAAGGTTTGCGAAAAATGAGATAAACCAATCGAAAAGGTGTTAGGATAATTGTAAACAATACACCCAGAATTCTTTGCATAATATAAATAATGCGATCACTAATGGCAATGACCAAATGGCTTAGTGTTAGAAAATATAATCCCATGCCACCGAACATACCAAAAATGGTAAAAAATCTAATCTCCCCGTTGTTAGCCCCAAGCATTACGACAAATACAAAAAAAATTGCCATCATCCAAAAAAGTCCATCCTCTATCTGTACCCAGAGGCGTTTGTGGGCAACAATATGTCTAAAAATCCTTAGACAGTCATAAACCAACCCCAAAATCCCTCCCAAAATCACAGTCATTAAAAACAACTGCGCCTGCCCCTGCAAAGATAAAATCATTACATTCTCTCCTTTTTATCGAAACAACTTTCCTAAAAAAGAATGTTTATCCGACAAACTGCCGTCCTGATATGTAATACTGTCAAATAAGCCTTCAACCATCACCTCTCCCGAACCTAGGTCAAGCTTACCCACGTGTAATCCTGTCCCTTTTAACATCATAAGCCCACATTCCGTCTCAAGCATAACCCCTTCTTCATCAAACGATACCACCTCCAAAACACCACTCATGCGAATGCGTTCTCTCTCTTCCATCGACACTGTGTGTCTGCCTCTGTTTTTGTCCTCTGCCATAATCAAAACCTCCAAAACTTTATCGTCTGCTAACAATATATGTACCCCAAAAGGCTTTTATCATAAAAAAAACACCTTTTGTCAAAATACAAAACGTGTTTTTATAAACAACAAACCATACGATATCGTTTCCATTCTTTCTTTCCTACAAAACCAACCTAATCATATTAGATAGAGCGATACATAGAAACTGCATCCTCTTTTCTAGGAGACTCTTTGATGCTCAAAACTTCAACTTTGGTGTTATTTGTACCAAATTGAATTTCTATCACATCCCCAATCTTCACCTCAGCCCCGGCTTTGACCACTTTTCCATTAACCATCACGCGCCCTGCATCACAAGCTTCGTTTGCAATGGTGCGACGTTTGATAATACGTGATACTTTTAAAAATTTATCAATACGCAAAGTACTTCCTCCTTTTATGTTTCATTGACACCTTTTTGCTTGAAACCTACCGCTTTGCTCTTTCTCTCTTTCATTAGGGGCAAACAAAATCTCCCTTAATTTCTATAAAATGTCCTATAAAAAAATATAACACGCCTTTACGCAAAAGGCGTGTTATCTATAAGCATGAATTAGTTGTTGATTGCGTCCTTAAGTGCTTTACCCGCCTTAAATCTAGGCGCCTTAGAAGCAGGGATCGGCATTGCTTCACCTGTCTGAGGGTTTCTACCTTCACGTGCTGCTCTTTCAGCAACATCAAATGTGCCAAAACCAACCAATTGAACTTTGCCATTGTTTGTAAGTTCTTCTGTTACTACGTCTTCAAATGCTTTAAGAGCTTTTTCAGCGTCTTTTTTGCTCATCTCTGCTTTTTCTGCGATTGCCGCTACCAAATCAGACTTGTTCATTATAAATTCCTCCTCAATTGTTGTTCTTCAAACTTAATTCAGGCTTTTACCGGATACGGCTAAATTTACTTTCTTCGCTTCGTCCCACAGTAAATCCATTTCTTCCAGAGTCATCTCTGAAAGCTTTTTGCCCTCTAAAAGGGCTGTATTCTCAACATACTCAAATCTATTTATAAACTTTTTAGTTGCTTTTGTCAAGGCAAACTCAGGATTTATTTTTAAAAACCTTGATATATTCACAAATGCAAACAAAATATCACCATATTCTTCTTCTTCTGTGCCTAAATTTTGCTCAACCGCCTCCAATAATTCTTCAATTTCTTCATTCACTTTTTTCATCGCTTCTCTTATTTCAGAAAAGTCAAAACCAATATCTGCGGCCTTTTTTTGTACCTTTTTGGCACGATTTAATGCGGGCAGTGCCATAGGCACTTGTTTCATCGCTTCACTTTGTGTTGTAATCTGCTTTTCGGCTTTTTTAATTTCTTCCCAATTTGATAAAACCTCGTCAGACGTATCCGCCGTTGCCTCGCCAAAAACATGAGGATGTCGATGTATCATTTTTTTACAAATACCTTCTATCACATCTTCAAGGTTAAAATCTCCATTTTCTGATGCGACTTCGGCGTGAAAAATAACCTGCATCAAAACATCGCCCAATTCTTCCTTTAAATTTTGCTTGTCGTTTTTTTCAATTGCCTATACCACCTCATACGCTTCTTCTATCATCGGTTCACGCAAAGAATGATGTGTTTGTACTCTGTCCCAGGGACATCCGCCCTCACCACGCAATATTTTAATAATCTCTACCAAATCATTCACATTATATATTTTAACCAAAACAATAGCCTCCAATTCCACAATTATACACTATAAAACATGCGAACATCACAAATCTTCATATTTTTTATCTATTCTGCCTAATAAAAAAAATACGTTTTTCCTTTTGCCCTTATCTATTTTATGATATGATAAGTCTACCAAAAAACCCCGCTAAAAGAAAGCGGCAAAACCAAAGATAGAAAGGAAGTTGCCTCATGTTTCGTATTGTAGATAAAAAAGAACTCAACAGTGTCGTAACACTTTTGGAGATTGAAGCTCCCTTTGTGGCAAAAAAAGCACAGGCAGGCCAGTTTATTATTTTCCGTGTAGATGAACTTAGCGAAAGAGTTCCCCTTACCATTGCTGACTATAATAGAGAAAAAGGTACTGTCACAATTATTTTCCAAAAAGTAGGTCTTTCCACCAACCTCCTTGCAGCAAAAGAAATCGGAGATAGCATTCCTGATTTCGTTGGACCTTTGGGTGTTGCAACCGAGTATGAAAATATGAAAAAAGTTGCTGTTGTAGGTGGCGGTGTTGGTTGTGCCATTGCCTACCCTCAAGCAAAAGCCTTGCATAATTTAGGTATCGAAGTTGATGTTATTGCTGGTTTTCGTAGCAAAGACATCGTCATTTTAGAAGATGAAATGAATGCTGTGTCAACAAACTACTATTTAATGACCGATGATGGCACACAGGGCGAAAAAGGCTTTGTTACCGATAAATTAAAATCCCTCATAGAAGCGGGCAACGACTATGATACAGTCATTGCCATAGGCCCGATCCCTATGATGAAATTTGTAAGCTTAACTACAAAACCTTTTGGAATTAAAACAATCGTTAGTTTAAATCCAATCATGATTGATGGCACAGGTATGTGTGGCGGATGTCGTGTGACTGTTGGCGGAGAGATCAAATTCGCTTGCGTTGATGGTCCTGACTTTGACGGTCACGAGGTAGATTTTGCTGAATTAATGAATCGTAACTCCATCTATAAAGAAAGAGAAGCAGAACTTACCAAAGACCATGCCTGTAGAATGGATAAATTAGCAAAAGATTTAATTCAATAAGGAGGAAGATTGATTATGGCGAATATGAGTTTAGAAAAAATGAAAATGCCAGAACAGGCAGCCAATGTTAGAAATAAAAACTTTGAAGAAGTATCATTGGGCTATACTGCTGATATGGCAATAGAAGAAGCAACCCGTTGCCTTAACTGTAAGCATAAACCTTGCGTAGAAGGCTGTCCTGTAAATGTTCGTATCCCCGAATTTATTACAGAAGTTGCAAAAGGTGATTTCTTGGCAGCATATAAAGCAATCACTGCTACCAATGCTTTGCCTGCTGTTTGTGGTCGTGTTTGTCCGCAAGAGAGCCAGTGTGAATCCAAATGCGTTCGTGGCATGAAAGGCGAAGCCGTAGGCATTGGTCGTTTGGAGCGTTTTGTTGCAGATTGGTATATGGCAAACTGTAACGAAACACCTGCAAAGCCCGAGCCAAATGGCAAAAAGGTTGCTGTTGTTGGTTCTGGTCCTTCTAGCCTTGCTTGTGCCGGCGATTTGGCAAAACTTGGCTATGACGTAACCGTTTTTGAAGCGTTCCATAAAGCCGGTGGCGTATTGGTGTATGGTATTCCCGAATTTCGTCTACCAAAGAGTATCGTTCAAAAAGAAATTGATACTCTCGCTTCCCTAGGCGTTAAAATCCTAACAAATATGGTAATTGGCAAAGTGCTCTCCGTTGATGAACTGAT
>JBKEAS010000273.1:0-1886 GCA_047972635.1 Anaerotignum sp. | reverse complement strand
TTTTTCATATATTCCAATGAACGAACTTGTCCATCCGAGTCTGCATTTTCATAAGTAATAAGGGCAGTTCTTGTCTGATGGATATCATTAGGGTCTTTTCTGATATAGCGTTCTACCAAATCCAAAGGCATTTCACCGTTCACATTTTGCACCGTACGCAACTGTGCCCCAGAAATGATGGCAGATGCACCTGCTTCATGGCAAATGATATGGCAATTATCAGGTAAAATCACATCTTCCCCTCTTTGCACATGGGTAAACAAAGCCAATTGATTACCCATTGTTCCAGTAGGTACAAAAAGTGCTGCCTCTTTCCCAAACATATCCGCTGCCAATTGCTCAAGCTGGTTCATTGTGGCATCGTCGCCATAAACATCATCCCCAACCTCTGCCTCAGCCATAGCCAGTCTCATCTTTTGGGTAGGCAATGTAACCGTATCACTTCTTAGATCTATTTTTCCATTAACCATAATTTTAATCTTCTCCTGATAATTTCAACCGCAATTCATTGATGCTTTCATCTTCCAAATATTCATCATAAGTCATCTGTCTATCAATCACACCACCCGGTAAAATTTCAATAATTCTATCCGCAATGGTCTGCACAAACTGGTGGTCATGGGACTCGAAAAGCAAGGTTCCTTTATAATCGCTAAGACCTTCATTTAACGCTGTGATCGCTTCCAAGTCCAAGTGGTTGGTAGGCTCGTCCATAACCATGACGTTTGAACCACTCATCATCATCTTACAAAGCATACAGCGCACCTTCTCGCCACCAGAAAGAACGCTTGCCTGTTTTAATGCTTCTTCACCGCTAAATAACATACGTCCAAGCCAACCACGAATGTCCGCATCATACTGTTCGCCTTCTTTTGCATGAGGTCTTAACCACTCAATCAAAGATTCACTACAGCCCTCAAAATACTCCGTATTATCCTTAGGGAAGTATCCTGTCTTTGTTGTGATGCCCCACTTAAATTTACCTGCGTCAGGCTCTATTTCTCCCATTAAAATCTGGAATAATACTGTTCTTGCTATTTCATCCTTACCAACAAAGGCAACCTTTTCGTTAGGGCGGATCATAAAACTAACATTGTCTAAAATTTTCTTGCCATCAATGGTTTTTGAAATTTCCTCAACCAAAAGGACATCATTACCAACTTCCCTGTCCTGCTTAAAGCTACAAAACGGGTAACGGCGGCTTGAAGGTTTGATGGTATCCATCTGCAAGTTATCCAACAATTTTTTTCTACTTGTTGCCTGCTTCGCCTTAGACGCATTGGCACTAAAACGCTGAATAAATTCTTGCAATTCTTTCATCTTTTGCTCTGTTCTTTTGTTCTGATCTTTAATCTGACGCTGTGTCATCTGCGTAAAGCTATACCAGAAATCATAGTTACCCACAAACATTGTAATTTTAGCATAATCAATGTCAGCAATATTGGTACATACTTTATTTAAGAAATGTCTATCATGAGATACAACAATAACTGTGTTTTCAAAGCTTAGTAAAAAGTCCTCTAACCATCTAATCGCATGGATATCCAAATGGTTGGTAGGCTCATCCAAAAGTAAGATGTCAGGATTACCAAATAATGCCTGTGCCAAAAGCACCTTCACTTTTTGTGTACCTGTTAAGTCTTTCATCTTTGCGTAGTGAAATTCATTGGTAATACCCAAACCATTGAGCAAAATTTCTGCATTCGATTCTGCGGACCAACCATCAAGCTCGGCAAATTCACCCTCCAACTCAGACACCTTAATGCCGTCCTCATCAGAAAAATCCTCTTTTGCATACAATTCTTCTTTTTCCTTGGTGATTTCATATAATCTTTTATGACCATATAAAACTGCTTGAACCACGTCAAAGTCATCAAACAAGAAAT
>JBKEAS010000248.1:0-2090 GCA_047972635.1 Anaerotignum sp. | reverse complement strand
ATCCATATCAGCTTTCTGGTGGACAGCAGCAGCGTGTTTCCATTGCTCGTGCATTGGCGATGAAGCCGAAAATTTTATTTTTTGATGAACCAACCTCCGCCCTTGATCCCGAATTGACAGGCGAAATATTAAAGGTAATTAAGGATTTGGCGGCGGAACATATGACGATGGTTATTGTGACACACGAAATGTCTTTTGCTAGGGATGTATCCAATCATATTATTTTTATGGATGGTGGTGTGATTGTGGAAGAAGGTGCACCGGAAGATGTTATTAACAATCCACAACAAGTACGAACAAAAGCCTTTTTGGGACGCTTTCAATCGTAAAGAAGGGGTAGTTTATGGAAATAGAATTTGTTAAAACAAGTCCAACGCAGAACATGACTATCTTGGTAGAGACGCAAATTCCAGAGGTGGAACAGCTTGCAATCGGGCAAAAAATAATGGCATATGAAAGCGTTTACGCAGAACAGACGGGATTTATCCAGGAGCCACAGGATAAACGGGCGGTAAAAGGCTTACGGATGATGGCTGGTGAATTTTGTGGGAATGCGACCATGTCTTTGGCGGCATGGGTGATGGAGCAAAATGAGGTGCCAATTGGCGAGACTAAAACGGTTTTGCTAGAAGTTTCTGGTGCAGAAGAATTGGTTTTGTGTGAGATGAAAAAAGAATTAGAGCAAAGATATTTTGGTAAGGTGGCTATGCCTATGCCCAAGGCGATTGTGTGGGAGTCATTTGAGTTAGAAGGTACTACCTACCAATTACCGGTGGTTCAGTTTGAGGGGATTTCGCATATTATTGTGGAGCGAGAAGTGTGGGGAGAAAATGCCAGAGAAATGGCAGAGAAAGCCGTCACTTTATGGGCGGAAAAAATGCCGGATGTATTTGGTATACTCCTTTGGGATAAAGAGGCAGAGCAAGTGGAACCATTGGTTTGTGTAAAGAATGCAAGCTTGGTTTGGGAAGAAGGTTGCGGAAGCGGAACGTCTGCAATAGGTGCATTTTTAGCGATGCAAACGGGAAAAGATCTTTCTTTGCAGTTGAAGCAGCCAGGCGGGGTGATGGGTGTTGAAGTAACCTTAAAAGAAGGGAAGCTTACCTCATTGCAAATTTCTGGGCGTGTTTTTATTGTGGCAACAGGGAAAGCTTATATTTAACATGGTGCAAATAAAAAAAAGATGTTTTCATCTTTTTTTTATTTGCTTAAAGGAAGATCTATGGTCAAAAAAAGGAAATAACATTCTAAAAATGAAATTCCCTTTTGAATACAATTATTTATCAAACATTTTTTTCAACAATTCAATAGAATTGTTAGAAGATGACAACGCTTCTTGGTTACTCATCGAGGCAAGCTTTAGCTCTTCTCGAATGATGGGGATATCTTTTGGTGCATCAATGGAAACTTTTACTTTGTCAGAGGTGATATCCTGAATTGTGATTTTGATATCATCACCTATATATATGGATTGACCTGTTTTTCTCTGCAGTACTAGCATATCAACCCTCCTTGTTCATAAGCTCTTCAAAAGTATATTTAAAAGGATACTCTGCGTTATCTAGCACAATTTGTTTTGCTAATTTTGCTTCGGCATTGAGGATAATAGGGCATCTCAAATTTGTTGTGCTTTCCGGAATATTATCTTTTAATACACAAATTGTGTATACCGCTAGTTTGTTTAGATCCTCTAATTTTAATTCCTTATAGTCTGATTTCTCAAGAGAAATGCTATAATCGGGGATAAAGTTAGTTGGATTTATAATAACAAATGCGACATTTTCGTCATCAACGCTTTGCAGACAAAGAGGAGAGCTATCGTTATTTTCAAATTTGATTAAAATGAATTTTTTGAAATCTTCAAATCCAAACAGACCATGTTTAAACAAAATAATATCTTCGTCGTTCACGTTCATGTCAGAAAAATACTTTGTTTTTAGTTGCATCCTGTCACCTCTTTCGGTTTTACTATGCCATTACATCAGTAGTGGGAACATATTCAGGATCTGCACTTGCAGGCACGTAGATAGGGCTTCCTGTATATTCGATGATAACGTCAGGATACTGTGTAATAGATATTTCTATATTTC
>JBKEAS010000211.1:0-3681 GCA_047972635.1 Anaerotignum sp. | reverse complement strand
GTATCGGTGGTCTCGGCGTTGTTTTTGGTGCAGGCCTTGGCATCGCTGGTGAAGTTTTCAAGGTAGAAGAAGATCCTAAAATCGGCGAAATTTTAGAAGTACTTCCCGGTGCAAACTGTGGCGGTTGTGGTTTCCCCGGTTGTGGCGGTCTTGCGACTGCAATTGCTGCCGGCCAAGCACCCGTAAACGCTTGTCCTGTTGGTGGTGCAAGCTGTGCTGAAAAAGTCGGCGCTATTATGGGTATCGAGGCTTCTACAGCAGACCCTATCGCTGCTTTTGTTAAGTGCGGTGGTACTTGCGAAAAAGCAAAAAGTGACTATGAATACTTCGGTATTAATGACTGTAATATGGCAGTTCAATTGGCTGGTGGCGGCTCTAAAAGCTGTAGCTTTGCTTGTATTGGTCTTGGTAGCTGTAAAAAAGCTTGTGCTTTTGACGCTATCGAAGTCATTGACGGAATTGCTGTGATTGACAAAGAAAAATGCGTTGCTTGTGGCAAATGTGTCTCTTCTTGTCCAAAACATATCATTCAAATGCTTCCTGCAAAGAACAAAGTAAAGGTACAATGTTCTTCCAAAGAAGCAGGCAAAAATGTAATGCAGGTTTGTAGCGTTGGTTGTATCGCTTGTAAAATTTGCGAAAAGAATTGTCCTTTTGACGCAATCCACGTAATCGACAACTTAGCTGTGATTGATTATGACAAGTGTAAAGCTTGCGGTATTTGTGCAAACAAGTGTCCAAAGAGCACAATCACAGGCAAAAGACCCGCTCCTGCAGCAGCAGAAGCACCTAAGGCTGAAGCAGCAAAAGCTGAGGCTCCTGTGGCAGAGGCTCCAAAAGCAGAAGAAGCAAAAGCTCCTGAAACTGAGGCTCCTGCAGCAGAAGAAACAAAAGCAGAATAATTTTGTATTTGTAATACCCCCTTGGATAGGCAAGCCTATACGAGGGGGTGTTTTTTTAATGGCTGACGACAATTGTATCAGAAATCCTTATATGATAAATAATGAAAATTCATTGACAATATATTTATATATGATTACGATTAAAACATAAAGAGGTAATGGGTTTACCTAAGACCTTCTGAAAACAGATATTTTTCTTGTAAAATAAAAACATCAGATTTTATATTAGAGAAAGAATCTTTATGTTTAAAAAACTTATTGCGCTATGCTTATCCATGATTATGGCGCTTGAGACAACAATGATAATATTTGCATCAGATTGAAATATTGATTCACTTGATGAACAAATTCTTGTTAGCGAGGAAAGAATTCCGGTTGAATACGAAAACGGAAATATTCTTTATGTTGTAATTTCTGAATACGTTGATGAAAATGCTTTCGTCAAAAATGATGCTTCTTCCAGAGGGATTTTTCCCAGTTATGAAGTTGGTACAAAAAGAACGTATACTGTAGATGTCGATAACGAAAAATTAACAGGGATTTCATCCGGTGTAGCACTTTCTTAGGCAACATTTATAAAAATTGCACGTATGACAGGTGACGCTGTCGCCAAAAAAATTGATGGTGCTTGGATTTCAGGATTAGGTGTAACATCTGCAATTCTAACATGTGTTGGTGCATGGAATATGGTTGCCGGAAATCAAGGATTTCTTTTCACAATTAAACTTGAGTACTCTAGCACTTATATTAGTGGACAAGGCCATGATATGTATGAATGGGATATTTATAGGTGCTAGTATGAAAGTACACTAAGCAATGTAACGGGGCAATATCATGGATAAAAAACAGAAAAATGCTATTTTTAGAATATACTGTTTGTTGCTTCATTCATGGCTCTGATTTACTCAATTATCACTGCAAATACAAATTCTCGTATTTATGATTATACATCTGAAACGATATTATCTGAATACAAAAACCAAGCTAGTCACCTTATTTATATAACATCCTTTTTAGAAAACAAAGAGTTAAACCTCAAAGTTGTGTCTTTTTCTGGAAACAGCAGTATCGGCAAAGTTCACATTGCACAAGAAACGACATTGGAATTATCGGCTACCGAACTTTTTGGGAAAGGGAAACTCTTAATCGAAAATCAAGCCGACGGTACAATTACGACTATCTTGCTAACTGAAAGCACAATTAAGTTAGAAGAAGGCGAATATGAAATATTTTTATCCAGGAAACGGCTTTGGGGTAGCATACTAATTACAACAGATCCCACAGACAAAGCCCGTAAGACCTTAAGGGCTTCGCCCTCAAACACCCACAAGGGACGCCGTCCCTTGACCCATTATTACCGCATTCATACTTCATGCGGTAAACAATCCCTATCTCCCTCCACCCATCGAAAACGTAGTTTTCGGCAATATCGGGTTAAGGGCAGAGCCCTTACAGAGTTTTAGGGACAGCGTCCCTAAGGTCTTGACCTTCTCCCTTGACCTTCTTTTTTTAATTTTTTAATCCCGCACATTCTTTACCACCCCCTGTAAATATGCTATACTGAATAAAAACTAAACTGACTGTCACATAAACCATTTTAATAAGGGGGCAAACCAACCATGAAACGCCAATCACAAAATGCATGGATCCTGATTTTATTAATGTTAGCGGGTATTGTCCTGGGCGGTTTTATCGCTAGCCTGGTCGGAAAAATCCCGTTCTTGTTCTGGCTCGCCTATGGTAACGAGTTCGGTATATCCTCCCCCTTAGTTCTAAACCTCGGCTTTATCGTGCTCCAGTTCGGCATTACCATCAAGTTTACCGTGGCAGGAATACTCGGTATGATCGCCGCAATATTCATATACCGCAAAATTTAACACTTTCACCAACACCCTTAAGCCGCTCAGGCGGCTTTTTTTCTGTCGTTTTTTCAAGTACGAAACTTTATGTTTTTAAAAAAACACAATAATTTTGTATTGAAAAGGTTCACAAAAAGAGTTATGATTAAATATAAGACTTTAAATCATACATTACTGACTTTGTATTCATTTTCCGTGATTTTTTTCACGGTTTCCTATAAGAAAGGGGCATTATAAATGTTTTCAAAAGATATGGGTATCGACCTTGGTACCGCTAACACGCTGGTATATATGAAAGAAAAAGGCATCATCATTAACGAACCTTCCGTTGTTGCTATTAATACACAAACAGGAAAGGTTCTTGCCGTTGGAAACGAGGCAAAAGAAATGATTGGTCGTACGCCCGGTAATATCATTGCCATCCGCCCGATGAAAGATGGCGTTATCGCAGACTTTGACGTAACCCAAGCAATGTTACGCTATTTCATCAATAAAGCATACGTTCGTTCTATTTTTAGCCCAAAACCACGTATCGTAGTTTGCGTGCCTTCCGGCGTAACTGAAGTAGAAAAAAGAGCCGTTTTGGAAGCTGCCCTTGCAGCAGGCTCCAAAAATAAAGACACTTACCTCATAGAAGAACCTATGGCAGCATCCATCGGTGCTGGCCTACCCGTTGCAGAACCTTCGGGCAATATGATTGTTGATATCGGCGGTGGTACAAGCGAAGTTGCTGTTATCTCCCTTGGCGGTATTGTCACTAGCACATCTTTGCGTGTGGCCGGCGACGCCATTGACAATGCCATCGTTAGCTTTATCAAAAAAGAATTTAACCTCGCTGTTGGCGATCGTACAGCGGAGAGCATTAAAATTTCCATTGGCTCTGCTTTTCCCCAAGAAAAAGAAGAAGTATTGGAAATCCG
>JBKEAS010000179.1:0-5170 GCA_047972635.1 Anaerotignum sp. | reverse complement strand
AAAGAAAAATCATAGGATGGAATAAAGTCGAAGAAGAAGAGGCGAGCTGATTGAAGAAAAAGGATTTTTGGAAAGGATTTTGTTGTGCGGGGGCACTTATACTGGTTGTTACATTGGTTTGGAGGACTTCGCTTATACAACAGTGGATACCATGGGAATATTTGCCCTTTGACATCCATATGTCTAGTGTGGCAAAGACGAATTTGATAGAAGATTTTTTAGATAAATATTATGTAGATGAATATGACAAAGAGATGGCAAACGAAGGTATGTATGCAGGAATGATGGCAGGTGTTGGAGATCGGTATACATATTATATGTCGGCGGATAATTTGAGAGAATATTTACAAAATAATAATGGGCATTTTGAAGGCATTGGCGTAAAGGTCTACCAAACTGAAAGTGGGGAAGTTATAGTTTATGAATTGATGGACGGATATCCGGCACAACGTGTTGGCATTCTTGAAGGTGACATTATTCAAGAGATAGATGGTGTGGATGTTTCTGGGTCTACAATTGATGATGTAGCACAGAAAATGAGAGGGCCTGTAGGCACAATGGTGGAGGTTGGTGTATTTCGTCCTAGCGATGGGCAGATGCATTTATTTAAAATTGAACGAGAAGATGTTGTGATGGAAAGTGTAAACGGCAGAATGCTAGAAGGCAAAAATGGTTATATTCATATTACAGGATTTAAAGAGAATACCTATGAGCAATTTATGGAGGTTCTGGCGGATTTACAATCTCAAGGAATGGAAAAGTTGATTTTAGACTTAAGAAACAATCCTGGCGGGTTGGTGCGTTCTGTTTACCAAATTGGAAATGAATTGCTTCCACAAGGTGTAATGGTATACACTGAGGATAAGGTTGGAAATAGAGAAGAACTTGTTTGCGATGATCAGTATTTGGATATCCCTATGGTCGTTTTGGTAAATGGAAATAGTGCCAGTGCATCAGAAATTTTTGCGGGAGCTGCAACAGATATGAAAGTTGCAACTCTAGTGGGCACAAATACGTTTGGGAAGGGCTTAGTACAGCGTTTATTTACTTTGCCAGATGGCTCAGCTCTAAACATTACAATCCAAAAGTATTTTACACCAAATGGAACGTCTATTCACGGAACGGGGATCACACCGGATATAGTTGTTGAATTACCGACTGAATATGCCGATTTGGATGAAATTCCAGAGGGAGAAGATACACAATTGATTGAAGGAATTCGAATTTTAGATGAAAAAAACTAGGCAAAAAGTAATTTTTATGAAAATTTTGTAAAAATATCTTTCCAGAATTGTTGCTTTCCAGTATACTGAAAGAAAATGTGATAATTAAGGGACAAAGGAGCGTCATGATGTTCAATTTTATGAGTTTTGGCGAAAATATAGGAATAGATTTAGGGACTGCCAGTGTTTTGGTGTATATCAAAGGGCAGGGAATTGTTATTAGAGAGCCTTCTGTGGTTGCTATTGATAAAGATTCCAATACCATTATGGCAGTGGGCGAGGAAGCAAGAAGGATGCTTGGTAGAACACCGGGAAATATTGCTGCCATTCGTCCGTTACGAGAAGGTGTTATTTCAAATTATGATGTAACAGAAAAGATGTTGCAGTATTTTATTGAAAAAGCACTTGGCAAGCGGTCGTTTGTAAAGCCGACCATTGCTGTGTGTGTGCCTAGCAGTGTAACGGAAGTGGAAAAACGTGCCGTTGAAGATGCAACGAGGCAAGCCGGTGCAAGACGTGTGCACATCATAGAAGAACCAATTGCTGCGGCGATTGGCTCGGGGATTGATATATCAAGAGCTTGCGGAAGTATGGTGGTTGATATTGGTGGCGGAACAACAGATGTTGCGGTTATTTCACTAGGCGGTGCAGTTGTGAGCCATTCGCTAAAGATTGCGGGAGATAATTTTGACGAGGCAATCATTCGTTATATGAGAAAAAAACATAACGTATTAATTGGAGAGCGAACTGCAGAAGAATTGAAAATTGAAATTGGCACTGTATTTGAAAGAACTACGCCGGTAAGTATGGATGTGAGAGGGCGTAACTTAATTACAGGCTTGCCGAAAAACATTACAGTTACTTCTGATGAAATGTTAGAGGCTTTACAAGAGTCTGCATTGGCAATTACAGATGCAGTTCATGGTGTATTAGAACGCACACCGCCTGAGTTGGCTGCTGACATTTATGAACGTGGGATTGTTATGACTGGTGGCGGAAGTTTGATTTATGGTTTGGATAAATTAATTCAAAGCAAAACAGGAATTAATGCTATGTTAGCCGAGGATGTAGTTAGTTGTGTTGCCATTGGTACAGGGCGCTATATTGAATATATGGCGGATAAGACTTTCGATGAACCCAAGAGCAGGAGAGGTTTTTTCTCTAAGGAATAAATTAAAAGCAATTATAAGAATTTTCTTATAATTGCTTTTTTGTTTTATGGTCATTGCAGCAGGGAGGCATGAAAAAGAATGCTTTTATCAGATTAGGGGAACCAAAATGGCTGTATGAAGAATAAAAAATGCAAATTTTGCGACGTATAAGGCAGATGGTTTATAAAAGAAAAGTGCGCATGGATAGCTGAAAATCAAGGTTTTGATGGATTTTATTGTAGAATTGATAACAGGCAAATAGAAAAAAATGACAGGCATTCTCATACAAGACGAAACAAAAGAATGATGAGGAAGATCTGTAATAAGGAAAACGTGCATTTAATTATTTAATTTGCTTCAATATAAAAGTATTTTTTGTGCGAAATTACTTTTATATGCAGATTTTTAATTAAAAAAAATATTAAAAGTTTTTTTGCATAATTTTTGAATGGAAAATTTGTGTAAAAATGTAGAAGAAAGTTCAAAAAAAATACTACACAATAAAAAAAAATGTGTTATAATAACATGGTAAACAGAGGGATTGTTATTGTATTGTTCAAAGAAATGATAATGATGTCGCTGTTTTTAGGGAAGATGCCCTATGTAGGGGGTACTTTCTGAACGAATTTGTGTGAAAACAAAGTCAAAGACAAAGTCAAAGAGTAGACAAATCTAGGAGGCAATAAGTTATGAACGCTTATATGGCACGTGTAATCGAACAGGTTGAAAAACGCAATGCTGGTGAGCCTGAATTTATTCAGACAGTAGAAGAAGTTTTCCACTCTATTGAAAAAGTAGTTGAATCACATCCTGAATATGAAAAATTAGGATTGTTGGAAAGAATGGTTGAACCTGAAAGATCAATTTCTTTTAGAGTAACATGGGTTGATGACGCTGGCAAAGTTCAGGTTAATCGTGGCTTCAGAGTACAGTATAGCAGTGCGATTGGACCTTACAAAGGTGGTCTTCGTTTCCATCCTTCCGTATATATTGGTATCATCAAATTCCTTGGTTTCGAACAGATCTTTAAAAACAGCTTGACAGGTTTACCTATCGGCGGTGGTAAAGGTGGTTCTGACTTCGATCCTAGAGGTAAGAGCGACATGGAAATCATGAGATTCTGCCAGGCATTCATGACAGAACTTTATAGACACATTGGTCCTGACGTAGACGTACCTGCTGGCGACATCGGTGTTGGCGGTAGAGAAATTGGTTTCTTATACGGACAGTACAAGAGAATCAAAGGCGTTTGGGAAAATGGCGTGCTTACAGGCAAAGGCTTGGAATACGGCGGTTCTTTAATCAGACCTGAAGCTACCGGTTTCGGTGCTACATATTATGTAAATGAAGTATTGACTCACTTGGGCGATACAATGAAAGGTAAAACTGTAGCTATTTCTGGCTTTGGTAACGTTGCATGGGGCGTTTGTAAAAAAGTTGCAGAATTAGGCGGTAAAGTTGTTACAATTTCTGGTCCTGATGGTTATGTATACGATCCAGACGGCGTTGTTACAGCTGAAAAGATTGATTACTTAGTTGAAATGAGACTTTCTGGCCGTGACCGCGTTCAGGATTATGCTGACAAATTTGGTTGCAAATTCGTAGCTAAAACAAAACCTTGGGAAGTAAAAGTTGATATCTGTATGCCTTGTGCTACTCAGAACGAAATCAACATGGACGAAGCTCAGAAAATTATCGATAATGGTACAAAATACTATATCGAAGTTGCAAATATGCCTACTACAAACGAAGCTTTGACTTTCATTCAGGGTAAAGGATTGGTTGTTGGTCCTTCTAAAGCTGTAAACGCTGGTGGTGTAGCTACTTCCGCATTGGAAATGGCTCAGAACTCCATGAGATATAACTGGAGTGCAGAAGAAGTAGATGAAAAATTAAAAGGTATTATGAAAAACATCCATACTGTGTCTGTAGAAGCAGCAGCAGAATATGGCTTAGGTTATGACTTGGTTGCTGGTGCAAATATCGCTGGTTTCAAGAAAGTAGCTGCAGCTATGATGGATCAAGGTTTAGTATAATATTTTTGCGAAACCTAAAAGCTTTCTTTTATCTTGAACTAGATTTTAATTCTAGATTTGTGAAGTGTTAAGCGGATGAATAAAGAGAAGAAAGATAATTATAAAGATTACACCTCTGCAATTTTGCAGAGGTGTTTTTTTATTGAAAAAGCTACCAAATAGTATGAAATGAATGTAAGCGAGTGTATATCTGCGGAGTTAAATGAAAGATGGAGAAAGATTGAGCGTGAAATTCTGAGAGAAGGTATGCAGATTTGTGGGTATTTTTGTAAATGACGAAAAAGAAGGTTTGTTATAGCATAAGGATAAAGATAAAGAAGAAGAAATATATTGAAGATGATAAAATATAGTTCATACTTTACGGCAAAATAAAAAAGTGAGGCATGTGCTCACTTTTTTTAAGTACCAATTATTCTGGTTTGATTGCACTTGTAGGACATGCACCAACACATGTACCACAATCGATACATTCAGCAGCTTTGATTTCGAAAACGCCACCAGCGTCAACGATACAGCTTGTAGGACATTCGCCAGCACAAGCGCCACAACCGATACATTCAGGTCCGATTACGTGAGCCATTAAAAACACCTCCTTCTTCATTATCTATTGCCTATTGTATATTAAAATATTGTATTGTGCAAGGAATATTTCAGAATTTTTCAAGAAATAGGGTAAAAATATTTAATAGTATGTAAAAAAGTATATTTATATATACAGTGAGAAAATATAGAATAGTTTATATTTTTTTTGATATATTTT
>JBKEAS010000163.1:0-1717 GCA_047972635.1 Anaerotignum sp. | reverse complement strand
TTAGCCAATCGGGTGAAACAGCAGATACATTGGCAGCGTTAAGAGAAGCGAAAAAACAAGGCGTTAAGGTGCTTTCTATTGTAAATGTGGTGGGTAGTTCTATTGCAAGAGAGAGCGATGACGTGCTTTACACATGGGCAGGACCAGAAATTGCAGTTGCCACAACGAAGGGCTATACAACGCAACTTTCCATGCTATATTTGGTGGCGCTACATTTTGGGAAAGTACGTGCTTGTATTGCGGAAGAAAAATGGCAAGAATATTTAAACGAGCTACAACAGCTACCCAATAAAACAGAAGAAGTTTTGCATTTGAATGAAGATATGGCAAGACTTGCTAAAAAATACGCAAATAGTAAAGACTCATTTATCATTGGCCGTGGATTGGACTATGCTGCTGCGATGGAATCTTCTTTGAAATTGAAAGAAATTTCCTATATTCATAGCGAGGCTTATGCTGCAGGGGAGTTAAAGCACGGTACCATTTCTTTGATTGAAGAAGGGACTTTGGTGATCGCCATTGCAACACAGGAAAGATTGTTTGAAAAATTGGTTAGCAATGTAAAAGAAGTAAAGGCAAGAGGTGCAAACGTGATTGCCATTGTAACAGAGGGTACAAGAGAGATGGAAGATGTTGCGGATGAGGTGATTTATTTACCCAAGGCATCCGATATTTTTACGAGTTCTTATAATGTTTTGCCGATGCAGCTATTTGCGTATTACACAGCAGTTGAAAGAGGTTGCGATGTAGATAAGCCAAGAAATTTAGCAAAATCTGTTACGGTTGAATAATTGTTTTTGATATAAAATTTGATAATTTATATGGAAGAAATTAAGATTTTTTAAATTTTAGTTCAAAAAAGGTGTATCCAAGTTGGATACACCTTTTTTTGTGAAAATAGATTATTTTTTGTGGCTACTTAGTCAACGTCGATAATCCTTGTTTGTTAAAGTTTGCAGGTATGGACAGAGTCCACGGTCTTTTTTTGTACTTAGTAGGTAAATAACTGTGTCCAAGCTGTGCCGTCAACGCCTACGCCGATATATTTGAAGCTGGAGTTTAAGATATTTTTTCTGTGTCCTTCGGAGTTCATCCAGTCGCTTACAACTTGTTCTGGTGTTTTTTGGCCGATGGCGATATTTTCGCCTGCACCACGGTAAGATGCGTTTGCTTCGTCTAAAGCGGTGAATGCAGTTCTGCCATCAGGTCTTGTATGGGAAAAGCTAGTTTTGATTTCTTTTGCTCTAACTTGAGCTGCTTTTGTAACATTTGGATCTATTGATAAAGGAGCGATGCCCTGTTTTGCTCTTTCTACATTAACCAAGTCAACAACTTCTTGTGCATAAGCCGAAACAGATGTGTCGGTTGTGGTTGAAGTGTTATTGTTATTAGAAGTATTGTTGTCGGTTACAGTTGTGCTTTCAGGGGAGCTATTGTTGCTTGAAGCAAGGTTGTTATTATCGGAAACATTATTGTTGTCGTCGGAAGTAGTATTGTTGTTGCAGTTGCTGTTTGTATAAGAATTGTTCGTGCTACAAGTGGTTGCATTGCTAATTGTGATAGTTTTGTTACAGTTGGTGCCCAATACAGCATTGTTTGAATTACAATTTAAGTTTGAAATGATAACATCTGCGGTATCGACTTCGTTTAAAATGCTTTCGATATCGAGTGTGTTTGTGCAATTTTGGCTTGTGCTCGTGCTGCTAGGACAAGTGCT
>JBKEAS010000153.1:0-7004 GCA_047972635.1 Anaerotignum sp. | reverse complement strand
TATAAGGAGGAAACCTTTTGGACGGGATCCTAAATATATACAAAGAAAAAGGTTTTACCTCCCATGATGTTGTTGCGGTGGTGCGGAAGATATTGCAGATGAAAAAAGTTGGGCACACAGGCACACTTGACCCTGATGCAGAAGGGGTACTGCCTATTTGCGTTGGGCGGGGAACAAAATTATCGGACATCATTATGGATGGACGAAAATGTTACCGTACAGTGCTACATTTGGGCATTACTACAACAACAGAAGATGCTTCTGGAGAGGTACTAGAGGAAAAGGCTGTTATTTTCGACGAGGACAAAATAAGCGAAGCAGTAAAACGCTTTATCGGAGAATTGGAACAGGTTCCACCTATGTATTCGGCGGTTAAAGTTAATGGGAAGAAATTATACGAATTGGCACGAGAAGGAAAAGAGATAGAGCGTAAGTCTAGAAACATTACGGTGTATGATATTCAAATTCGTCGATTTATTTCGCCTTGCCAAGTTGAGATGGATGTGTATTGTTCCAAAGGTACTTATATACGCACTTTGTGTGCAGATATTGGGAAAGACTTAGGTTGTGGCGGGCATATGGCAAGCCTTTTGCGAATTGCGACAGGTGGATTTTCTATAGAAAATGCCATTACCCTTACTGAGCTTAAGGAAAAGATGAAATTAGGACAGGTGGAAGAAGTTCTTTTGAAACTTGAAGATGTTTTGGCGGGGTATACCAAGGTTATTGTTTCGGAAAAATCTACGAAATTATTATATAACGGAGCAAAAATTAGAAATAATTTTTTTAGAGCCCAAGGCGAAATTCAGCTTAACCAAATTGTGGCGGTATTTGACTTTGAAGATAATTTGGTAGGATTATATACAGTGCTTGAAGAAGAAAATGACTTTTTTATCAAACCATTTAAGATGTTGATTTAAGGAGTAGAGAAATGGAACATATCACCGATACGCACATAGACCAGAAGCAGCCTACAGCGGTAACGCTAGGCAATTTTGATGGGCTGCATTTGGGACATCGTGCCTTAATCAAATTAACAAAACAGTTTGCACAAGAGGAGGGGTTAAAAAGTGTTGTATTTACTTTTTCCCCACACCCAATGTTGGTGTTTCAGAAAAAAGAAGATTTTGCATTGATTATGACACCAGACGAAAAAAAGTTTACGATGGAGCAGATGGGAATTGATACCTATATTGAGTATCCGTTTGATCAGGAATTTGCAGCAATGAGTCCTGAAGAATTTGCTGTAAAGTTGATTTTTGAAAAGTTGCAATGTCGTGTGCTTATTGTTGGGGAGAATTACCACTTTGGTTCTAACCGTTCAGGCAGTTATGAACTTTTACAAAAGCTTGGCGAGGAGAGAGGTGTAAAGGTTATTGCTGTGCCATCTGTCTTATTTGAAGAAGAACGAGTAAGTTCTTCTCGGATTCGCAAAGCATTGGTTCAGAAAGATTTTGAAGATGCAAATCGTATGCTAACCGAGCCTTATTTTATCTTAGGCGAGGTAACGGAAGGGAAAAAGCTGGGTAGGACCATTGGCTTTCCGACCATTAATATGACGGCACAACCTTTGAAATTATTTCCACCAAACGGCGTTTATGCAACAAAAACGCTTTACAACGGGAAGTGTTATTATGGTGTAACCAACATTGGAATTAATCCTACTGTAAATGGTAGTGATAAGATCGTAGAGACATTTTTGTTGGATTTTGATAAAGATGTTTATGGTGACACACTACAAGTGTTTTTTTATAAGTTTTTACGGAGTGAACGGAAATTCCCTAGCATCGAAGAATTGCGTGAACAAATTCAATTGAATGCAAAGCAGGCGAGAGAATATTTCCAATCCGAACAATATTTGAACAAATGGAAAAATGCCCAAGAGTGAATTTGGGGAGATAGAGATGAGTCAAAATAAGAAACTATGGGCAACAGTTGCCCTGCTTTTAACTGCTGCTATTTGGGGAAGCGGTTTTGTTTTTTTAGACGTTGCAATTGAGGAGTTATCTACATCTTTTATTGTGGCGTCTCGGTTTAGTATAGCAGCAATCTTGATCATTATAGCTACGTTTAAGAAATTACATCTGCTAGAGCGAGGATATTTTATCGGCGGGTTTGTTTCAGGTACAACGCTAGTTATGGGGAATGGACTGCAGACACTGGGCATGGTATATGGGACAACGCCTGGGAAAAGTGCTTTTTTGACAGCGGCATATTGCGTGATTGTTCCTTTTTTATGTTGGATATTTATGAAAGAAAGACCAAAGAAAAATCATATTCTTTCGGCGATAATTTGCTTGGTTGGAATTGGACTAATCTCTTTTGACGGAGAATTTAGCATGATGATTGGCGATGTGGCTACACTGGGATGTAGCGTTGCCTTTGCGGGAAATATTATTTCACTTGCTTATTACTGTAGAGGACGGGATCCTATGTTGTTGACGATGGTTCAGATTTGTGTATCGGCAATATGGGGTTGGATTGCAGTTTTTATTACAGGCGGTATGCCAGAGCATATCACTAGCGTGGCAGTGGGGAATATATTTTATTTGGCAGTTTTTGCCACCGCGTTATGCTTAAGTTTACAGACAATTGGGTTAAAATATATCAATGCAACGGTGGGAACTGTTATACTAACACTTGAATCTGTTTTTGGTGTGATTTTTGCAGTTTTGTTTTGCGGAGAGCAAGTCACATTAAAAATTGCACTGGGTTTTGCTGTGATTTTTTTTGCAGTTATTTTTGCACAGTTGGATTTTACAAATCCAAAAGGAGAAATATCGTAACAAATCGTGAAGAACTAGTGTGTTAGCCTTGCAAAGATAAGGGTAGTGTGCTAAAATAAAAATGCTGTAAAACCAAGACCCAGTTTTTGGACTCTCCGACCATCCACTTAGTCTTTGGGGATGCACAATTAAACTTTTATTGAATTTCAAGGAGGAAATTAAAATGAGAACAATCAACAAACAAGAAATTATCACAAAATATGGCAGAACCCCTAATGATACAGGTTCTCCAGAAGTACAGGTTGCTCTGTTGACAGCAAGAATTAATATGCTTACAGATCACTTGAAAGAACACAAGAAAGATCACCACTCCAGAAGAGGTCTTTTGAAAATGGTTGGCCAAAGAAGAGGCCTTTTGAACTACTTAAAAGACTTAGATATCGAAAGATACCGTACTCTCATTGCGGAGCTTGGCTTAAGAAAGTAAAAATTACGACATGGTGAAGAGAGAGGTGAAATTCCTCTCTTTTCTTCTATTATTGTGAAAGAAAACAAAGAGAATGTGACACTATAGATTTCCAGCTTTGTGTATAGCGTTAAAGCAAAGGTATACGTAAAGTTGAAGATCTATGGTGCATAAATAAGAAAAAAACAAAAAGGAGAATGCATTTATGTTTAGAACTTATTCCATGGATTTAGCAGGCAGAACGCTGACGGCTGAAGTTGGCAGAGTTGCGGAACAGGCAAACGGTGCGGTGGTATTACGTTATGGCGAAACAACGGTTTTGGTAACGGCTACAGCATCCACAAAGCCGAGAGAGGGAATTGACTTTTTCCCTTTAAGCATTGATTATGAAGAAAGATTGTATTCTGTTGGTAAAATCCCTGGTGGTTTTATCAAAAGAGAAGGTAGACCTTCCGAGAAGGCTGTTTTGACAGCTAGATGTATTGATAGACCTTTGAGACCATTGTTCCCTAAGGACTACAGAAATGATGTTGCCATTGTAGCAACAGTTATGTCTGTTGATCAAGACTGTTCACCTGAAGTGGTTGCCATGATTGGTGCATCTTTGGCACTTAATATTTCTGACATTCCTTTTACGGATGCCGTGTCTTCTGTGAATATTGGCTATTGCGATGGTCAGCTGGTTGTAAATCCTAACTCCGAGCAAAGAACAACAACCAGATTATCTTTGACTGTATCTTCAAAGGAAGATAAGGTTATGATGATTGAAGCGGGAGCAGACGAAATCCCTGATGAACTTATGATGGAAGCAATCCATTTGGCATTTGACACAAACTTAGGCGTTGTGAAATTCATCCAAGAAATCGTTGCAAAAGAAGGCAAGGAAAAGGCTGCTTACGAAGAACACGTAATTAACCAAGAAGCGTATGATTTGGTTACAGGCTACATCACCGACGCTAGAATGGAAGATGCGGTTTATGCTGAATTGAAACAAGATAGAGATGCGAAAATCAAAGCAATCACCGAAGAAGTAGTCGGAGCTTTGACAGAAAAATTGGTTGCAATTTATGGCGAAGATGTAAACATCGACACAACACTTGGTGAAATTATTTATAAGTTTGAAAAGATGACAGTAAGACGTATGATTTTAAAAGATCACAAACGTCCTGATGGCCGTGGTATTGAAGATATTAGACATCTTAGTGCTGAGGTTGACGTGTTGCCTAGAGTGCACGGTTCTGCGTTATTTTCAAGAGGACAAACACAATGTTTAACTGTAACTACATTGGGCATGATTAGTGAAGGTCAGCGCTTGGATGGGTTGGATACAAATGAAACAGAAAAGCGTTACATTCACCACTATAACTTCCCTGGATACTCTGTTGGTGAGGCAAAAACATCTAGAGGTCCTGGTAGACGTGAAATTGGACATGGTGCATTAAGCGAAAGAGCGTTGTTGCCTGTGCTTCCAAGTACAGAAGATTTCCCTTATGCAATCCGTTTGGTTTCTGATATTTTAAGCTCAAACGGTTCTACATCTCAGGCTAGTATTTGTGGTTCTACGTTGTCACTGATGGCGGCAGGTGTGCCAATTAAGCGTCCTGTTGCGGGTATTTCTGTAGGATTGGTAACTGGTGATACAGAAGATGATTTTGTTGAAATTACAGACATTCAGGGTGTAGAGGACTTCTTTGGTGATATGGACTTTAAGGTGGCAGGTACAAGCGAAGGTATTACTGCTATTCAGATGGACATGAAAATCAAAGGTTTGACATTTGCTATGATTGAACAGGCTTTTGCACAAACAGGCAGAGCAAGAGAACAAATCTTAAATGAAGTTATGTTAAAGGCGATTGCTGAGCCTAGAGCAGAACTCTCTGCTTATGCACCAAAGATTGCTTCTTTACAGATTGATGTGGAAAAAATTGCAGAGGTTATTGGTGCAAGAGGCAAAGTTATTAAGAAAATTATTGAAGAAACAGGTTGTGCAATTGACACAGAAGACGATGGTAAGATTTTCATTAAGGGTATTGAGGCGGCTGACATTCAGCGTGCAATTGACATGATTAATGCCATTGTAAAAGATCCAATTCCTGGAACTTGCTACACTGGTGCTATCACAAGAATTATGGCTTTTGGTGCATTTTTCGAACTCGCACCAGGTAAAGAAGGCTTAATTCATATTTCTAAAATTTCCAACAAGCGTGTTGAAAAAGTTGAGGACGTATTAGCAGTTGGCGATGTGGTAACTGCAAAATTGGTGGAAATTGATAAACAGGGCAGATTAAACTTCTCTATTAAAGATGCATTGCCTAAAGAAGAAAACGAGTAAAAAAAATAGTCGCATGAAGCATAATCTCTAAGATGTGGGAGGCTGTGGGAAGGTTTTCCTTCACAGCCTCTTTTTGTGCGGACAAGGCTCTCTGCTGTAATAAAAATGTTTTTTTGAATGTTATTTGGCTGTGTGGTTTTTTGTCAAAGTATAAAAAGATAAAATTGGAACATGATAAATAAAAAAATACGCATTTTTATGTAGGGAGAGGGACTAATGGTTATCATAAAAAAATTACAAAACGGTATTTCGGTTGCATTAGAGGAGATTGCTTATGTAAGAAGTATTTCCTTTGGGATTTGGGTGAAAAATGGCTCTAGAAATGAGAGAGCGGAAGAAAATGGCGTTTCTCACTTCATTGAGCATATGATGTTTAAAGGAACAGAAAATAGAACTGCAAAGCAGATAGCACAAGCGATGGACGCCGTAGGCGGACAAATCAATGCCTATACAACAAAGGAATATACTTGTTATCATACTAGGGTTTTAGACGAGCATTTTGGCAGAGCGTTGGACGTTATGAGTGATATGCTGTTAAGGTCGTCTTTTGACCAAAAAGATGTGGAAAAAGAACGTAATGTAATCATCGAGGAGATCAATATGTATGAAGATGCACCGGAAGAATTGGTGCATGATGCATTGCAGGATACCATTTGGCGAAATACCCCATTGGGAGTTCCTATTTTAGGGACGGCGAAAACCATTTCCACCTTTACTTCCGAAAGTATTAGAACATATTTTGAACAGAATTATCATACGGAAAATATTGTACTATCAGTAGCAGGAAATTTTAAAACAGAAGAAATGTTAGAGATGTTAAATAAGCCACTTGGTGATTGGCACCCGAGATGCCCATTACAACAGTATAATGCAAAGGCGATGTATCAGACGGCGCAAGTGGTTCGTCAAAAAGATGTAGAACAGGTGCAAACTTGTATTGCCTTTCCAGCCTTGGAAAGAGAACACCCTATGAAATACGCTTTGGGCGTGTTTAACACGATTTTTGGTGGCGGTATGAGTTCTAGGTTGTTTCAAAAAATACGAGAAGAAAATGGATTGACATATTCCATGTATAGCTATACAACATCTTTTGCTGATACGGGATTATTCTCCATTACGGGGGCGATGAACCCAAATCAAATGGAGCGGGTTTATGAATTGGTTGCAAAGGAAATTGCTGATGTGAAAAAAAATCTTTTGCCACAGGATCTGGTAGATATTACGAAAGAGCAGTTGATTAGTAATTTTATTATCGGTACGGAAAGCACGTTAAACCGTATGACTTCTGCGGGGTCTGCGTTGCTTTTACGAGGCAAGGTGCAAGAAACCCAAGAGGTGATTGATAAGCTTAGTGAGGTGCGTGCTGAAGATATTTTGGAGCTTACACAAATGATTTTTGATATGGATCAGGTTAGTTTGTGTGCAGTTGGAAATGTGAATGATACGGACATTGATAAGATCGGAAAAAAAGTTTTTCATA
>JBKEAS010000130.1:0-12708 GCA_047972635.1 Anaerotignum sp. | reverse complement strand
TGGCACTTTCTTCTTCCAATTTTTTGAGTGCTTTTTTAAACTGAATGCTAAACAAAATTGCAGTTGCAGTTACTGCGATGATATCTGCCAAGGGTTCCGCCAAAAAGACTGCTCTTGCCTTATTTTCAAAAAATGTGGGCAATATATAAATAAACGGAATAAGTAATAAAATCTTACGCAATATTGCAAGAAAAAGTGAGGTCTTTGCGTTTCCAATGGCAATAAATGTTTGCTGACAAGCAATCTGAATACCCAGTACGCCAGAAAAGAATAAGTAATAACGCATAGCCCAAGCACTATAATCCAAAAGTGCAGGATCGGAAGAAAATAGGGAAGATAAGGCTCTTGGAAAGAGCATAATAATCACCCATAAACCCATCGAATAGATGGTGCTATATTTTAATAACAGCCCAAATGCCTCTTTGACACGTGCTGGTTTTTTTGCTCCAAAATTATAACCGGTAATCGGCTGTGCCCCTTGAGAGAGCCCAACAAGTGGCAACATGGAAAACTGCATAATACTTGCCAAAATTGTCATCGCACCAACAGCGGTATCACCGCCATATTTTAGTAAAGATGAGTTAAAGCAAATACTAATGATACTCTCTGTTGATTGCATGATAAAAGGAGATAAACCAAGCATCACACATGGCAAAAGGGTCTTTGCACGAATTTTGAAATTTTTTGCTTTCAACTGTAGCGTTGTTCCCTTTCCTGTTAGGAATATAACAACCCAAATAGCAGAAATCCCCTGGGAAATAACCGTTGCTGTAGCAGCACCCTTTACACCCATATGGAAATAAAAAATAAGAATAGGATCCAGGATAATATTTGTAATCGCACCAATTAAGATTGTCTGCATACTCACCTTCGCAAAGCCCTGTGCACTAATAAATGCATTTAGCCCCAATGAAAGCTGAACAAAAATCGTCCCTATTGCGTAAATGAGGATATAATCCATAGCATAGCTAATCGTATTTTCGCTTGCACCAAACGCAAGAAGTAAAGGTCTGGAATAAAGGCGTAACACAACGGTTAGTACAACTGCAATAATAATCAATAACATGGTACAATTGCCAAGGGTTCTTTCTGCCTCTTCTTTATCTCCCTTGCCCAATAAAATAGAAGAACGTGGTGCACCACCCATACTTGCCAATGCCGCAAATGCCGCAACAAGCATTATCAAAGGCATACAAACCCCAACCCCAGTCAGTGCCAAAGCACCGATGTCTGGAATATGGCCGATATACATACGGTCAACCACGTTATAAAGTACGTTTACAACCTGTGCCAAAATAGCCGGTACAGCTAATTTTACCAATAAATTTTTTACAGGTACGGTTCCCAATTCATTGTTTTGTGATATTTCTTTTGCCATTTCGCTCATTTTTCCATCCTACTTTCTACTTGCCTAAACAAAATTTTGTAAAAATTCGATCTATGATTTCTTCGTCTGCCACATCCCCTGTGATTTCACCCAGTGCACGATTGGCATCTTGTAGATCCAGAGAAATAAAATCCTCTGGCATGCGTGTGCCAATAGTAACCAAGCAACGCTCCATTGCTTCTTTTGCTTGAAACAATGCATTTTTATGACGTGTATTTCCTAAGATGGCATCTTCTGCCTTTACGGTTTTGCCGTCAAAAAATAATTCTTTTAAGCCATCAATCAATACATCAAACCCCAAATTTTCTTTGATGGAGATTTGAATGATTTGTTCACCCGAAACATAGCTCCCCAATTGCTCCAAAGAAAGCTGTTGCTCCAAGTCTGTTTTGTTTAATAAAACCAACGTCTTTTTCCCATCAACAAAAGATAAAATTTCTATATCTTCTTCTTCTAATGGCTTTGAAGCATCAAGCATCATCAAAACCAAGTCCGCTTTTTTTGCATACTTCTTTGATTTTTCAACGCCCATTTTTTCTACAATATCCCCAGTTTCACGGATACCTGCTGTGTCTACAATTTTCATAGATATGCCATCTATATTAATATATTCCTCCACCGTATCTCTGGTGGTTCCCGGGATATCGGTAACGATGGCACGTTCTTCTTCCAAAAGCCAATTTAAAAGAGATGATTTTCCAACATTAGGCTTGCCTACAATGACCGTTTCAAGCCCTTCTCGAATAATTTTACCTCGATCGGCTTGTGATAACAACTGCTCCATGTTATTTAATAATTTTAACGCACTTTGCTCCATATTTCCATATGTTTCTTCTTCCACATCGTGTTCAGGATAATCAATAACCGCCTCGATCGATGCAATCATATCCAAAATATCTTCTCGCATCAAACGAACCTGCGTCTTTAGTCTACCCTCTAATTGGTTTAATGCTGCTTTGGTGGATAATTCTGTTTGAGCATGAATTAAGTCGATCACTGCCTCGGCTTGGGTTAAGTCAATACGGCCATTTAAAAAAGCACGCTTGGTAAATTCCCCAGGTTCTGCAAGCCTCGCACCTTGGTTTAATAATACCTCAAGCACACGCCTTGTAACCAAAGCACCGCCATGGCAATTAATTTCAACAATATCTTCTGTGGTGTATGTTTTTGGTGCTTTCATCACAGAAACCAAAACTTCATCAATCACTTCGCCTTGATGATCCATTATCTTTCCAAAGGATAATGTGTGACTATTTTTTTCTAAGAGAGATTTATTTCCGGAAAATAAAACATCGGCAAGTGCGATACACCCTTTTCCGCTCATCCTCACAATCCCAATACCACCACTGCCTAAAGGGGTCGAAATCGCCGCAATGATATCATCCAATTGATTTTTTAAATTCATAGTTCCCCTCCCAAAATCATCGCAATGTTCAAATTCTCATTTCTATCAAAAAATGAGTCATTTAAAGACTGTGCGTATATTTACAAAGCAAATATACTTATAATCGACGGTTTGCAAGCAAATTTTTATTGTCGCTTAAATAAAGCAAAACCCATAACAAGCATTCTTGAAACGGGTTTTGGGTTATTGTTATTTTAAAGTTATTACAACATTACGATAAGGTTCTTCCCCTTCGCTATAAGTTGTTACAAAACGATCATTTTGCAATGCAGAATGAATAATTCTTCTTTCGTAAGGATTCATTGGTTCAAGTACAACATTTTTCTTTGTATGTTTTACCTTTTTTGCCAAATTAAAGGCAAGTGTTTCCAATGTTTCTCTTCTTCTTTGACGATAATTTTCTGTATCAAGCATAACGCTTACATAAGAACTGCTGCTTTTATTTACAACAAGGTTCACTAAGTATTGTAAAGAGTCTAAGGTTTGTCCTCTTTTGCCAATCAGAATACCCATATCATCGCCAACCAAATTGATTAGTAATTGTTTGTCTTTCATTTTTGTTTCTATTTTTACAATCAGACCCATAGTCAAAAACACTTCTCTTAAAAATGTTTCCGCTACATTTTCTGGGTTGAAATTCTTTTTTACTAAAACGACTGCATCTTTTCCACCAAAAACACCAAGAAATCCTTTCGAGCCTTCATCAAGCACAGTAATGGATACTTCTTCTTTAGATGCCCCTAATTCAACTAAGGCAGCAGCAACCGCTTCATCTACACTCTTACCGCTTTTTCTAATTTCATCCATGACTATAGAACCTCCTCAGCAAATTTCTTTTTATAGTATTTTTGTAAAATCAACTGCTGTATGATACCAAAAACATTACTGATTGTCCAATAAAGACCAAGACCTGCAGGCATAGAAATACAGAAGAAGCCCATCATAAATGGCATGATGTAGGTCATTGTTTTTGTCATATTTGCCGCCGGATTGTTTGGATCTGCATTTTGAGGTGACATAGCCATCATAATCTTAGACTGTGCGTAAGTTGTAAGAGCCGCAAAAACAGGAATTGTCACCCCTGGCCAAGACAAACCTGCGGTACTTACCAAAGGAATGGTCAAGAAAGTTTCAATACTATTTTTTGTTGCCAAAAGATCAACCAAACCGTCACCATAAGCTCCAAGTTGTGTCATAATACTTGTCCACTCGTCTACTCTTAAATAATTTACCAACATAACGACATCTTCCAAACGTCCCATGTCAAAGCCGCTGGCTTTGACAATGTCGGTGTTTTTGTATGCATCCACAAAATTTTGTGCATATGGGCCAAAGACTTCCATTCTGATGTCGGTTGGAATTTGCAAAATAGCATTTGCAATGTCGGTGTAATTTTGACCAATAACATCTACGTAAACATACGCATTTTGGAATAAGTAAAACAATGCATATAAAATAGGAAGCTGAATTAACAAAGGCAAACAGCCGCCCATGAGGCTAATGCCGTTTTTCTTTTGAAAATCTTGCATTTCCAATGTCATTTTCTGCTGAGAAAGCTGATCTGTTTTACCTTTATATTTATTTCTAATCTTTTCTAACTCGGGTTGAAGCATCTGCATCTTGAAGGATGACTTTTGTTGCTTCACCATCAATGGAAACAGAATTATTTTCACAATTAAAGTAAACAAAATGATTGCAACACCTAAAACACCGGCTGTCATCACGCCATGTAGACCATCAAAGAGCATATTGTAAACATAGCTCATCAATTCAGTAATCGGGCCTAATATCTTGCCAGGCATTTTTACAGACGGAAGCGTCGTCAAAGCGACACCAGTTAAAAATTCACTTCCAAACACTTTTTATGCCTCCTTAAACAAACAAATAGAGTTTTTTTGCCCCAAGGGCCAAATCAATTAAAGATTTTTATGTTGCTCATAAAAACCAGATGTTCCATTCGTCCGGAAATCCTCTTTCCGGTCTAGGACACAACGTGTCACACAAACAAATAGCGTACCTTTTTTAAGGCACTGGATCATAGCCGCCTTCATGGAAGGGATGGCACTTCAAAATTCTTCTGACGGCAAGATATGTCCCTTTAAATATCCCATAACGAGATATGGCGATATATGCATATTGAGAACAGGTAGGACTAAACCTGCAATGGGGCCCAATCAAAGGAGAAATTCCCACTTGATAAAAACGGATTAAGTATAAAAAAAATTTTTTACCCATTTTTTCATCTCTTTTCCTTTATATTATTCTTTCTCTTTTTCTTTCGTAGAAAGAATGAGTTGTTGTTTCTTAAATAAATGTCGTAAAGACGTATGTATTTCTTGGTAGGAAGAAGTGTTACAAATATTTCTGGCACTGACACTAATGTCATAACCACATTTTATATCGTCTTCCATATTACGGTAGCTTTCACGAATAAGACGAGTCACATGGGAACGAACAACGCTTTTTCCAACCTTCTTACTGACAGAAATACCCAATTTGTTCCCTTGTGTCCCATTTTTAATCACATACATAACCAAATGGCGATTTGCAATAGACTTACCTCTATTATATACATACCGAAATTGAAAATTCTTTTTCAAAGATTGTGTAAATTTCATCTATAAACCTTCTTTCATTCGGCAGTACCAAAATCTTCCTCATTATGAACAAAAGGCCACATCAAGCGGCCTAATATACTTTTTGGTATGAGGATTATGCGGATAAAACTTTTCTACCTTTTTTTCTTCTTGCAGCAAGAACTTTTCTACCATTAGATGTTCTCATTCTTTTTCTGAAGCCATGTTCTCTACTTCTCTGTCTTTTTTTAGGCTGAAATGTCATTTTCATAGTTATACGCACCTCCTTTATTGCTGAGTTTCACTGCCCCTTAAACGAGCACTGCTACTATTATAGTAAAAAAGAAATGACACGTCAAGAAAAATATTTCCCTAAAAGCCCTTTAAATCATGGATTGAGAAGAAGAAATTTATTTTTTATAATTTTCTTTTTATAGTAAAACAAAGATATAGCTTAAATTTAAATATTGTGTCTATATATAGTAGGAAAGCAATAAAAAAATAAACAATCGTAGTATAGCATTTTTTTTACTTTTGCGAACTTTATTTTTCTCATTGCGATTGTGGGTACCTTTTGTTATACTATTTAGCAGGAAAGATAAATTTACTCCACAAAATTCACACAATCTTTCCGGCCCAAATTTTAAGTTATCCACAAATTGTTGATAAATCTGTGTATAACTATGAATATTTGTGAAAAACCTCTTGAAAAATACCTTCCAAAATTATTCAAACTTGGTTTTAAATGAGCTTTTAACACGTTTTTCTAATAAAAAATACATTGTTGATTACGTGAACAAATAAAAAACAGTCATTGTGAATAACTAGGGCTTGTTTGATATGTATCTTATCTTTTTCACAGCCCAAATGCACTTGTTGTGCATAATTAAATTGTTATCCACAAAATTTAAACAGGAGGTACTAATGGAACATATACATGAATTTTGGGATGAAGTATTAAAAATTATCGAAGAAGAAAGTTCTACCGTTAGTTTTGAAACATGGTTTCGCCCCATTGTGCCATTTGGCATACAAGATAATTGTTTTTATCTTCAAGTAGAGAACCCTTTATCTAAAGATATGTTAGAAAAGCGTTACTTTGATCTATTACGCAATGCCGTAAAGCAAGTAACAAAAAGAGACTTGGACGTTGTTATTTTACTAGAAAATGAGCGTCCGACAAAATTAATTGAACAAAAAGAGTCCCAAAAGCAGTCTTCAGATATACCAAGAAATTTAAACCCCAAATATATCTTTAGCTCTTTTGTGGTTGGTAATAGTAATCGTATGGCACACGCTGCTTCTTTGGCGGTTGCTGAGGCGCCAGCTAAAAACTATAACCCCCTATTTTTGTACGGAAATTCCGGGCTTGGCAAAACGCATTTAATGCATTCTATTGCCCATTTTATCCTAGATACAAACAGTTCAGCGAAGGTGCTCTACGTAACAAGTGAAACTTTTACAAACGAGCTTATTTTATCCATTCAAAATAATAAAAACGAAGCATTTCGTAATAAATATAGAAATATCGACGTTCTTTTAATTGATGATATTCAGTTTATTTCTAAAAAAGAAGGTACACAGGAAGAATTTTTCCATACCTTTAATGCCTTATACGAATCAACAAAGCAGATCATCATATCCTCAGATCGCCCTCCAAAGGAAATTGAAACTTTGGAAGATAGATTACGTAGCCGTTTTGAAATGGGTTTGATTGCAGATATCCAGCCCCCAGATTATGAAACAAGAATTGCAATTTTGCGTAAAAAAGCAGAAAGAGATAGTCTACTTGTGCCCGATGATGTAATGGCATACATTGCAAAAAATATCGCTTCCAATATCCGTGAGTTAGAAGGAGCATTGACTCGTATTGTTGCCTTTGCAACACTCACAAATCAAGATATCACAATCACTTTGGCTGAAAGTTCCTTAAAAGATATCTTTAGCGAAAATGCGTCAGCGCCTGTAACGCCGGACTCTATCCAAAAAATTGTGGCTTCGCATTATAATATTCGTATCGAAGATTTACAAGGAAGCAAAAAACCAAAAAACATTGCCTTTCCAAGACAAATTTCTATGTATCTATGTAGAAAATTATTGGATATTTCTTTGCCTAAAATCGGTGAAAGCTTTGGTGGACGTGACCATACAACTGTCATCCATGCTATTTCTAAAATTGAAAAACAGCTGGAAGCTGATACAGCATTACAGCATACTATCTTACAATTAGAAAAAGAAATCAAAGGCCAATAACCTTCCACAACACGTTGTGGATGTGCACTGGGATAGGCTGTGGACAAGTTGCTAAGTCTTACCTTTGATGTGAATACTGTGGATAAGCGATATAACTACCCACACCTGTTCCACATCACTTGTAAACACCAATCTTTGCCAGTTTTCTAGGCAAAAATAGCTTTTCCACAAATCCACAGCCTCTACTACTACTACTGCGTATAAACTCTTATATATTTCTATATACCTGTGTGAAAAGGAGTTGTGAACAACTTGAAGCTTATTTGTAAAAAAGATTTACTACAGCAATATATCAATATCGTAAATAAAGCTGTTTCTAGTAGAACGACACTTCCAATTTTAGAATGTATTTTATTAACAGCTGATCATAAAGGTTTTGTTTTAACAGGTAATGACTTAGAATTGGGAATAAAAACAGCTCCTATAGATGCGGAAATCATAGAAATGGGAGAAGTGGCAATTGAAGCCCGTATTTTCAATGAAATCATTCGTCGTTTAAATGGAGAAGAAGTTAATATTTCTACAGATGAAAAAAATGTTGTTACCATTATTTGTGGTTCTTCAGAATTTACAATTATGGGTCAAAGTGGCGAAGATTTCCCAGATCTACCAGAAGTGGAACAAAACCAAGCATATATTTTAAAACAAAATGACCTAAGAAATATGATTAGACAAACTATTTTTTCTATCGCACAAGATAATACAAAAATTGTTTTAACCGGTGAATTATTTGAATTTCATGATGATTTCTTTAATATTGTTTCTGTCGATGGTTACCGTATTTCCTATAGAAACAATACTTTAATCCAAAGTTGTGGGGAAACAAGTGTTATTGTACCTGGAAAAACACTTAGTGAATTGAATAAAATTTTGTCCCAAGAGGAGGAAGATCTGGTTTCTGTTTATGTTACAGATAAACATATTCTATTCGACCTTGGAACAGCGATTTTGGTTTCTCGCCTGATTGCTGGAGACTATATTCGCTATGAACAAAGTTTTTCTGCAGATTATAAAACAGCCATGACCATTAATAAAAGTGAATTTATCCAATCCTTAGAACGTGCTTCTTTGGTTTCTCGTGATAATAGAAAAACGCCTGTGCGTTTTAAAATCAATACAGATACGCTTGAAATAACAGCACAAAGTGATATGGGTACAGCTTTTGAAGAAATTCCGGTAGATGTTGAAGGCGAAGAAATTTCTATCGTTTTTAACCCTCGCTATTTTATTGAAGCTTTACGTTCTATTGATGAAGAAAAAGTAAAAATCCATTTTACTGCTTCCTTAAGCCCTTGTACCATTTTGCCTGTGGAGAAAGATTCATTCAAATATTTAATTCTTCCTTTGAGAATGTAATTTATTATGTAAACATTATAGAAATGAGGGAATGTCCCATGCAAGAAGTTGGAATACAAACTGAATTTATTAAATTACAGCAAATTTTGAAGCTTGCTGGTTTGATTGGACAAGGTTCGGATGTGAAAGTTTTAATTGCTGATGGATTGGTTTATGTAAATGGTGAGCAAGCTTTTGAAAGAGGTAAAAAAGTTAGACCAAATGATGTTGTTGAAGTAAAAGGATTTGGCATAGTAAAGGTTATAAGTGAAGTATAAGATTTCTTATGGCTATGGTTTTATATGGTTGTTGAAAATAGGGATAAGTTATCCCTTTTTTCTATTATTGAAGAAAATATCATGGGGGAAATGAACTATTTATTTCTTTCATTTTTAATTTTATCATATGATCATTGGTGTATATTAGGTGGATATTTATGCAAATAACAGAAGTCGTTTTGCAAGGCTTTCGTAATCTAGAAAAATCGAATATTTGCCCGTCAAAAGGGATTAACGTGTTTTACGGTAAAAACGCACAGGGAAAAACCAATTTTTTGGAATCCCTTTATTTTTGTGCAACAGGGCGATCCATGCGTACAAAATATGATTGGCAAATGATAGGCTTTGATGAACAGGAGTGTCATATCCGCCTTTTTGTAAACAAAAAAAATCGGAAAGAACGCATTGATCTGCATTTGAAACGAAATGCAAAAAAAGGCATTGCAAAAAATGGTGTTCCTATCAAAAAGTTAGGAGATTTATTTGGCACACTTTATGTGGTTGTGTTTTCTCCTGAGGATCTTTCTTTGGTAAAGGAAGGGCCTGCAGAACGTAGACGTTTTTTGGATATGGAGCTTTGTCAATTAAGCAATATTTATTATTATGATTTGCAACAATACTATCGTATTTTGAAACAAAGAAATAATTTATTAAAAGAAATTCAAAAAAAACCAGACCTTCAAGAGACCTTATTTGTATGGGACGAGCAATTGGTTGAATATGGTGAGCGTGTTATGAGGGCTAGAAATGATTTTTTAGAAAGATTAGATCAAATAGCCGCCGAAAAATTAAATACGCTCACAGGTGGCTTAGATCACTTAGAAATCATATATAAGCCAAATTGCGATTTAGGGCAGATGGCGGAAAAATTAAAACGCAATTTGCAAAGAGATCTTTTTTTGGGTACCACCAATTTTGGACCTCATAAAGATGATATTCTCTTTTCTATTGATGGTAAAGAGGTCAAAAGCTTTGGTTCACAGGGTCAGCAAAGAACAACTGCTTTGGCTGCAAGGTTGGCAGAGATTGATTTAATACGAGAAAAAACAGGGGAAGAACCCGTTTTATTGCTGGATGATGTTTTGTCGGAACTTGATGAACAGCGTCAAAAATATCTGATGGAAAGTATTGATGGCTTACAAGCTTTTATTACTTGCACAGGAATTGAAGATACCATTAAAAAATATATTAGCAAAGATAATTTGTTTTATGTGGAGGAAGGATGTATTACTCCTGAAACTTAAATTGCTTTTTAAAAAGGGATGCAGTTAGTATCCTTTTTTTGTTTTATTGAAAAATTCATAAATAATAATTTAAAATTCGCCAAAAAATAACATAATAAATTATAAGGAAGAAAAAAAAATAAAGAAATCGTATTTTAATTACTGTTTTGCTTGAAAATATAAGGTTTTTCCTTGTGGTAAACGCAAAAAAATGATATAATAAATTCTAAGATGTGTTTCGTTGCTTATGTTAAAAAAATAAAGTTTTTGGTTATAAACTTTGAATATTTAAAATGGATACATTTTTGAATAGTATTTCATTCAAAATAGGTTTTATGAAATAAACCTATTTTTTCTTTGGTACAAAGATAAGGATGAGAAACCTAAAAGAATTTAGTAAAAGGAGAGGTTTTATGTCATCAGATTATAATGAAAATCAAATTCAAGTGCTTGAGGGGTTAGAGGCTGTTAGAAAGCGTCCTGGGATGTATATTGGCTCTACTAGCTCAAGAGGCTTGCATCACTTGGTTTACGAAATAGTGGATAATGCTGTGGATGAAGCCTTAGCAGGATTTTGTAGCGAGATTACAGTAAAAATTCATCCTGATAATTCCATTTCTGTTATGGATAATGGCCGTGGTATTCCTGTTGGTATCCAACAACAAAAGGGAATTTCCGCAGTTGAAGTCGTTTTTACAATTTTGCACGCCGGCGGTAAGTTTGGCGGTGGCGGATATAAGGTTTCTGGCGGTTTGCATGGTGTTGGGGCTTCGGTTGTAAATGCATTGTCCTCTTGGCTTACAGTACATATCCATGTGGATGGAAAAGTGCATGAACAAAAATATTCCCGTGGGGATGTGCTTATGCCACTTACTGTGGTTGGTGAGTCTGAGTTAAAGGGGACTTATGTGCATTTCTTGCCAGATCCTGAAATTTTTGAAGAAACAGTTTTTACTTATGAAATCTTAATGCAGCGTTTACGTGAAACTGCTTTTTTAACAAAAGGTCTGAAAATTAATCTAATCGACTTAAGAGAAGGTATGGAACAAGAACGTAGCTTCCATTATGAAGGCGGTATCAAAGAATTTGTTGCTTATATCAATAAAACACGTCAGCCTTTGTATCAAGATGTTTTCTATGCTTCTGGTGAAAAAGATGGTGTGTTGGTTGAGGTTGCATTTCAATATAACGATGGGTTTACAGAAAATATTTTTAGTTTTGTTAATAACATCAATACACCCGATGGCGGTACGCATTTGGTTGGTTTTAAAAGTGGTTTAACCAAGACTTTAAATGACTATGGCAAAAAAATCAATGCCTTAAAAGATGCAGACAAAAAACTTTCTGGTGATGATGTGCGAGAGGGTATTTCTGCCGTTATCAGTATAAAAGTAGAAGAACCTCAGTTTGAAGGTCAAACAAAAACAAAGCTTGGCACGACAGAGGCGAAAGCTGCTGTGGAAAGTGTTTTAAGTGAATATTTGACTTATTATCTAGAAGAAAACCCTAGTATTGGTAAAACCATTATCGAAAAGGGTATGGTCGCTTCTAGAGCTCGTGATGCAGCCAAAAAAGCAAGGGAATTGGTTCGTCGTAAAACAGGGCTTGAAAATACAAGGCTTCCTGGTAAATTAACAGATTGCACAAGTAAGGATGCTCTTGAGTGCGAAATTTATATTGTAGAGGGTAACTCTGCTGGTGGTAGTGCGATCAAAGCAAGAGATCCAAAAACACAGGCAATATTGCCTTTACGTGGGAAGATTTTGAATGTGGAAAAAGCAAGGCTTGATCGTATTTTGGGTAGTGAGGAGATTAAAAATATGATCACTGCTTTTGGTACCGGCATTTCTGATGATTTTGATATGGAAAAATTGCGTTATCATAAAATCGTTATTATGACCGATGCCGATGTGGATGGGGCACACATTCGTACTCTTCTTTTAACTTTCTTTTATCGGTATATGCCTCAATTGATCGAAGGGGGCAAGGTATTTATTGCTCAGCCGCCGCTTTATCGAGTTGAGAAAAATAAACAGCATTATTATGTGTATGACGACAATCAGCTAGAGGCGTTATATAGCGAAATTGGTAGAACAGGTATTAAGGAAGTACAGCGTTATAAGGGTCTTGGTGAAATGGACTTTGACCAGCTAAGAGATACAACAATGGCGTTAGAGCACAGGATTTTGAAAAAAGTGGATATTGAAGATGCTTTTCTTGCAGACGAAATATTTAGTATGCTTATGGGCGA
>JBKEAS010000126.1:0-11261 GCA_047972635.1 Anaerotignum sp. | reverse complement strand
CTGCTATCAACAGCGTATCTTCCACACGTGGTGACTTGGGTGCTGTTCAGAACCGTTTGGAACACACAATCAACAACTTGAGTGTTACAACAGAAAACATGACAGCTGCTGAAAGCCGTATTCGTGACGTAGACATGGCTGCTGAAATGATGAACTTCACAAAGAACAACATTCTTACACAGGCTTCTCAGTCTATGCTTGCACAGGCTAACCAGTTGCCTCAGGGTGTTCTTCAGTTATTACAGTAATTTTTATAAAACGAGCTATCGTTTTAGCTTTAAAAACCACCTGCTTGCAGGTGGTTTTTTTTGCGTGTTAGAGAAGGGCGAGGGAAAGACCTTAAGCACCCACAAGGGAAAAACCTTGAGGGCTTTGCCCTCAAACACCCACAAGGGAAAAACCTTGAGGACTTTGCCCTCAAACACCCACAAGAGAAAAACCTTGAGGGCTTTGCCCTCAAACACCCACAAGGGTTTACACCCTTGACCCTTATTCCAACCGCATATTCATGCGGTTGGGTGTAAAAGTTTTTGGTCTTGCTTTTTCCAAAAAGCAAGCAGGTGTGGACGGCGTCCACGGTCTTGCTCCCTTAAAAGAATTTGATTGCATAAGCCAAAAGGTTGTGATAAAATATAATGATGTTTAAATAAAAGAAACGATGGGAGCTTATTTATGAAACAAAAGATTGAAAATATTAGAAACGTAGCAATTATTGCACACGTTGACCATGGCAAAACAACACTCGTAGACCAGTTATTACGTCAAAGTGGTATCTTTCGTACAAACCAAGTAGTGCAAGAGCGTGTGATGGATAGTGGCGACATTGAACGAGAAAGAGGCATTACAATTCTTTCTAAAAATACAGCAATAAACTATCATGACACAAAAATTAATATCATAGATACACCAGGCCATGCTGATTTTGGCGGTGAGGTTGAACGTGTATTGAAAATGGTTGACGGTGTTGTGTTGGTTGTTGATGCTTTTGAAGGTCCTATGCCTCAAACAAAATTCGTTTTGCGTAAAGCATTGGAGTTAAATCATCCCGTCGTTATTTGTGTAAATAAAGTTGACCGCCCTGAGGCTCGCCCTGACGAAGTGGTAGACGAAGTATTGGAACTTTTTATGGAGCTTGATGCAAGCGATGAGCAGTTGGACTCTCCGTTTGTTTTTGCTTCCGCAAGAGGTGGATATGCTTCCACAGACCCTGCTGCAAGAGAAGGGGATATGATCCCTCTGTTTGAAACCATTCTTGAGCATATACCTTGTCCAGAAGGAATTATAGAGGCACCTTTGCAGGCGTTGATCTCTACGATTGACTATAGCGAATATGTTGGACGTATCGGGATTGGTAAAATTGAAAATGGTACAATTCATACAAACGATGAAGTTGTTGTTTTAAATATGCATGATGAAACAATTCAAAAGAAATTGCGTATTACGAAGCTTTACCTTTTTGAAGGGTTGCAAAGGGTTGAGGTAAAAGAAGCAAGCGTTGGTAGCATTGTGGCTGTAAGTGGTATCGAAAACATCATGATTGGTGATACGATCTGCTCTCCCGAAAAGCCTGAGGCTTTGCCTTTTGTGAAAATTTCCGAACCTACTTTGTCCATGAATTTCTCTGTTAACGATAGCCCGTTTGCCGGACAAGACGGTAAATTTGTTACTTCCCGTCAGATTAGAGATAGATTATTTAAAGAGTTAAATACAGATGTAAGTCTTCGTATTGAAGAAACAGAAACTATGGATTGTTTGCGTGTTTCGGGCAGAGGTGAATTACACCTTTCTATTTTGATTGAAACATTACGTCGTGAAGGTTACGAATTTCAAGTTTCCAAACCAGAGGTTTTATTCAGGGAAATTGAAGGAAAACAATGCGAGCCTATGGAAGTTGTAACGATTGACGTTCCAGAAGAATTTGTTGGTAGCGTTATTGAAAAACTCGGTTCAAGAAAAGGTGAAATGACAAATATGTATCCTGCGAAGGGTGGATATACTCGTTTGGAGTTCAACATTCCTGCAAGAGGTTTGATTGGATACCGTAATGAATTTTTGACAGATACAAAAGGTAATGGTATTCTCAATTCACTTTTTGATAGCTATCAGCCATACAAAGGCGAAATCCCTACAAGAGCACAAGGTTCTTTGGTTGCCTTTGAAAGCGGTGAAGCAATTACTTACGGTTTATATAATGCACAAGAAAGAGGCAATTTATTTATTGGTGCTGGTGTTAAGGTTTATGAAGGCATGATCGTTGGTAGAAATGCACGTGTGGATGATATGGATATTAATGTTTGCAAAAAGAAACAGCTTACAAATACCCGTTCTTCTGGTTCGGACGACTCCTTGCGTTTGACACCACACATTCAAATGTCCTTAGAACAGTGCATGGAATTTATTGGTGATGATGAGTTGTTAGAAATAACACCGCTTACCTTACGTATGCGCAAGAAAATTTTGGATAATAATTTGCGTAGAAAGCAAAGATCTCGCAGTAACTAATCGATTATTATTTTAAGCGATGAGGTGCAATATGGCAGAACGAGCAAAAAGAAAAGGTTCATTTGTCAAGCAGGCCGCCATTTTAGCGACGGCTGGTATCCTTGTACGCTTTTTAGGCTTTGTATACCGTGTGCCTTTAACAAACATGATTGGCGATGAAGGCAACGGTATTTACAGTGCCGGCTATTACATCTATACGTTTTTATTAATCCTTTCTTCGGCAGGTTTACCCGCTGCCATTTCAAAGATGGTATCTGAAAGGATTGCGGTGAAGCAATATAGAAATGCACATAAGGTGTTTCAAGGTGCTTTGGTGCTTTCTGGGACGTTGGGATTATTGTTTGCAGTTTTGATGGGTTGTTTTGCCCAACAGATTGCGGATTTAAGCAATGTACCAGAAAGTTATTACTGCATACTTACATTAGCACCTACGGTGTTTATTGTTGCGATTATGTCTGCTTTTCGTGGTTATTTTCAAGGGATGAATACCATGGTGCCTACGGCAATTTCGCAAATTGTGGAACAAGTTTTTAACGCTTTTTTCAGCGTATATTTGGCGTATGTTTTTCTGAGCTTTGGCGTAAGTGCAGGTGAGAAGAATATTCCCCTTGGTGCTGCAGGCGGAACGGCAGGTACGGGCATTGGTGCGTTTGCAGGGCTAATTGTGGTTATGTTTAGCTATATGTTAATCAGACCGACCATACTCCATAAGGTAAGACGGTGTAAACAGCCTTTTGAGGAAAGTTATTCAAATACATCAAAGCAATTGTTGCAAACGGCGTGGCCGATTATCGTTGGTACAGCGGTATTTAGCATTACCAACCTAATTGATATGAATATGGTTACTAGGATTTTGGAAAACACAGGATTTTCCCATTCGGAGGCGTTGGATTTATACGGACAGCTTTCTGGAAAATACGTTACTTTAACAACATTGCCGGTGTCTATTTCTACTGCTTTAGCAACAGCGGCATTGCCAAGCATTGCTGCTTCTGTGAAATTAAATGACTATAATCAAGTACGTAGGAAAATGAGATTGACATTCCGTATTTCTATGATTATATCGGTTCCTGCGGCAGTAGGTATTGGTGTTTTAGGCGGACCTATTGTGCAAATGCTATTTCCTTATGCATCCGACGGGGGGATATTGCTTTCTATCGGTGCGGTGTCTATCTTGTTTTTGGCATTATGCCAGACAGCAACGGGCATCTTGCAAGGCATTGGGCATATCAAAGTGCCTGTAGTCGGGGCTATTTTGGGTGCAATCACGAAGGTGATTTTAAACTATGTTTTAATTAGCATTCCAGAGTTAAACGTCATCGGTGCGGTGTTATCCACAACAGCGTGCTATTTGGTTGCGGCGATTTTTGATGTGGTGATGTTATCCAGAATTACAAACACAAAATTTGATGCGATGGGCACATTGTTAAAGCCGACCATTGGGGCGGTTATCATGGGCATTGCTGCTTTTGCTATATATATGGTTATTCACATGATTTATCCAAGCAATACCTTAGCAACGATAGGTTCTATTTTGTTTGCTATGGTGATATATGGCATGGTTATGTTGCTGATCGGTGGCATTAACGAAGAAGATTTGCGAAGTCTGCCTATGGGAACAAAAATGATTGGTATTTTAAAAAGATTTCGTATGATATAAAATATGAAAAATGAGAAGCACTGATAATGAGAATGTAATGGTTTATTTTATACTTTTATGTTCCCTTTGGGGCTTCTCTTTTTGTGTATTTTGTTATAAACTAAATCCAGTATTTAAAAAAATAATGAAGGTGAGACTATGTTTGATATTGCTGAAGAATTAAAGAAATTGCCTGAAAAACCTGGCGTTTATTTGATGAAAGATGCCAAAGGTCAAATTATTTATGTGGGTAAAGCAATCAAATTAAAAAATAGAGTGCGTCAATATTTCCAAAGCAATAAGAACCATACGGCAAAAACGCGTGCGATGGTTCCTCAAATTGTAGAATTTGAATATATTGTTACCGATTCAGAATTGGAAGCGTTGATTTTAGAATGCAATTTGATCAAACAGCATGAGCCTTTTTATAATATCATGTTGAAAGATGATAAGTCATACCCATATATAAAAATAACCATTCAGGAGGCATTTCCTAGAATTTTTATCACGCGGCGTGTGGATAAGGATAAGGCGAAATATTATGGTCCATATACAGATGTGCTTGGGGCAAAAGAAACAGTAGAAATCCTTCATAAACTATTTCCAATCAGAAAGTGTAAGAAAAACCTACCTAAGGAGATTGGGAAGGAAAGACCTTGCCTAAACCATCATATTGGCCAATGTCTTGCACCGTGCAGTGGTTGCCTTTCTGCTGAGGAATATAGAGAAAATATCAAAGAAGCAATGGATTTTTTAGAAGGAAAACAGGACACCATTTCAAAAAAAATGGAACTTGAAATGAAGCTTGCCTCGGAAAATATGGAATTTGAAAAAGCAGCAGGATATAGAGATAAGTTGCGCGCATTGCAAAGCATTGGTAAAAAGCAAAAGATGGAAAATATCTCCGTTGGGGATGCCGACGTCATTGCCATGGCACGTGCTTTTCACGAATGTATGGTGCAGGTTTTCTTTATCCGTGGTGGGAAAATGATAGGACGAGAGAATTTCGCAATGACTGCTGCTGAAGAACAGAGTCGTAGTGAGATATTAACTGCCTTTGTGCAACAATTTTACACAGGAACTGCGTATATTCCCAAGGAAATAATTTTGCAAGAGGATTTGGTGGGAGAAGAAAAAGAACTTTTAGCAGAGTATCTTTCGCAAAAAAAAGGAAGCAAGGTAGGCTTTACGGTTCCCATCAAAGGCGAAAAAGAAAAACTGGTTGAACTTGCTCATAAAAATGCAACCTTGATTTTTGAACAATTTGGGGAAAGAATACGCCGTGAAGAACAACGTACAAAGGGTGCTATGGAAGAAATACGTGAAGCAATCGGTCTTAAAACGCCAATTCGACGTGTGGAGGCATATGATATTTCAAACACACAAGGGTTTGAGTCAGTTGGGTCGATGGTTGTTTTCGAAGATGGTAAGCCTAAAAATAGTGATTACCGCAAGTTTCGCATTAAAACTGTGGTTGGTGCCAACGATTATGCTTCTATGAAAGAGGTCATTACACGAAGATTAAACCATGCTCTAAAGGAAAAGGCAGAAAACAAGACAAGTAGTTTTACACGACTGCCGGATTTGTTTTTTATGGACGGCGGTAAGGTTCAAGTAAGTGCGGCAGAAGAAATTTTAAATTCTTTTGGGATGAACATTCCCGTTTGTGGGATGATAAAAGACAGCAAACACCGCACACGTGGACTTTTATTTAATGGGAAAGAGATAGAACTTCAGACTTCTTCAGAAGGGTTTAAATTAGTTACAAGAATTCAGGATGAGGTTCATCGTTTTGCGATTACTTATCATAGAAAATTGCGCCAAGAAAAAGGACTTCACTCTGTTTTGGATGATATCAAAGGGATAGGTGAAGTGCGAAGAAAGGCGTTGATGCGTCATTTTGGTTCGGTAGAGGATATTGCAAAAGCCGAGGTGGGAGATATTTTGGAAGTAGTAGAAATGAATATTCCTTCAGCAGAACAGGTTTATGCTTTTTTCCATCAGGATGAATTGCAAAATTAAATTTTATCAGTTATGATAAGAGGAAGAAGAAATCTGTTGCAGTAGGAGGCGTTTATGTATAGTGCAAAATTAACAAAAATTGTCGAAACATTTCACCTAGAGACAATTTTACCCGAAATAGATATCAGTGGAAGGGTCATTACTCGTAAAGAAATCAACCGCCCTGCGTTACAGCTAACAGGTTTTTACCATCGCTTTGATAATGATAGATTACAAATTATTGGTAGAGTTGAACATAGTTATTTACAATCGCTAGATGCAGAAGCCAGAGATGAGGCAATTTCTCATTTGTTTCAATATCATATTCCATGTGTTATTATTTGTAAAAATTTAGAGGTTTTTCCTGAAATGATTTATTATGGCAAAAAATATGAAGTGCCTATTTATAGAACCTGCAAAACAACAACCGATTTAGCCGCAGAAATGATTATGTGGTTACGAGGAGAGCTTGCAGAGCGGTTGATGATGCATGGTGTTTTGGTGGATATTTATGGTGAAGGTGTTTTGATTATTGGGGCCAGTGGCATTGGAAAAAGTGAAACAGCCTTGGAATTAATCAAAAGAGGACATCGTTTGATTGCAGATGATGCGGTAGAGATAAAAAAGATTGCAGATCAGACCCTTGTAGGCACTTGTCCGGAATTAATTCGATATTTGATTGAATTAAGAGGCATTGGCATTATTAATGTAAAAGAACTATTTGGTATTAGTGCGGTGAAGCAAACAAAATCTATCGACCTTGTGATAAAACTTGAGTTATGGGATGGAAATCAATGTTCTTATAATCGTTTGGGTTTGAGTGAGGAATATATGGAAATACTAGGGAATAAAGTACTTTGTAATACCATTCCCGTCCGTCCAGGCAGAAATGTTGCTGTGATTTGCGAATCGGCAGCCATTAGCAACCGTCAAAAGAAGATGGGACATAATACAGCGAAGGAATTTGAGCAAAAAATATTAGAAAACAACCAAGTTGAGAAAAAATAGGAAGGTGACTATATGGATTTTGTAGTAACCACATTACAACAGAAACTAGGTGTTGACGCCGTTTTAACGCATGAACCCATGATGAAACACACAACTTTTCGAACAGGTGGTCCTGCTGATATTTTCATCATGCCCAAAAATGTGGAAGAAGTAGTAGAGGGGATCCGCATACTTCAAAAATATGAAATTCCATTTTTGGTAATTGGTAATGGCAGTAATCTTTTGGTCAGTGATCAAGGCATTCGTGGTGCAGTCATTCAAATTGGCGGACGTATGGCACAAATTGATATCAATGGAGAATATATTTATGCTGATGCAGGACTTCTTTTGGCAACACTATCTGCCAAAGCAAACGAAAATTCCTTAACCGGTTTGGAATTTGCATCTGGCATTCCGGGCACCATTGGTGGTGCGGTTGCCATGAACGCGGGCGCTTATGGTGGCGAAATGAAGGATGTTTTGGTTTCTGTTGAAGTGCTGACAAAAGATTTTGAAGTTAAGACCATTTTGGTAGAAGATTTGGAATTGTCTTATCGCTATAGTATTTTGCCCAAGGAAGGCTACATCTTATTAGGTGCTAAAATGAAATTAAAGAATGGCGATATAGATACCATAAAAGCTAAAATGGCGGATTTGGCAGTACAGAGAAGACAAAAACAACCGTTGCAATACCCTAGTGCCGGTAGTACATTCAAGCGTCCAGACGGATATTTTGCAGGGAAATTAATTGAAGATGCTAATTTAAAGGGTAAATGTATTGGTGATGCACAAGTTTCTGAAAAACACGCGGGATTTTTGGTTAATATCGGTACAGCAACTACGCAGGATATCTTAGATTTAATTACCTTTTGCCAAAAAACAGTATTAGAGCAATTTGGTGTTAGACTAGAAACAGAAGTAAAAATTGTTGGGGAGTTTTAGGTTAAATTACAAAGGAGAAGGTTGCCAATGAGGTTTGTAATTGTTACAGGGATGTCTGGGGCAGGTAAATCATCGGTTTTAAAGTTTTTAGAAGATATCAACTTTTTTTGTGTTGATAACTTACCTCCGACATTGATACCAAAGTTTGCCGAACTTTGTTATGAACAAGAAGGAGAAATAGAGCGTGTTGCCATGGGTGTAGACATTCGTGGCGGCAAATTGTTTAATGATTTGTTTCAAGTTTTGTTTGCTTTAGAAGAAAAAGGATACCAGTATGAAATTGTTTTCTTAGATGCTTCTGATCATGCACTCATTAAGCGTTATAAAGAAACACGCCGAAGCCATCCACTTTCTAAGCAAGGATCTATTGAAGATGGTATTCACAAAGAAAGACTTATGTTACAAGAGGTAAAGAGTAGGGCTACTTATATTATAGACACTACGAATGTTCTTACCAGAGAGTTAAAGTCTCAGATCAATCGTATTTTTGTGGAAAATCGTCAATTTGATAATCTGGTTGTTACGGTTTGCTCTTTTGGGTTTAAATACGGAATACCTGTGGATAGTGATTTGGTTTTCGATGTTCGTTTCTTACCTAATCCGTTCTATATTCAAGAACTGAAAGAACTAACGGGGAATGACACGCAGGTAAGCGAGTATGTTATGTCTTTTAACGAAAGCAAGGATTTTTTGGCAAAGTTAGTAGAAATGACCGAGTTTTTACTTCCGCTTTACGTAAAAGAGGGGAAAAATAGCCTTGTAATTAGCATTGGTTGTACTGGAGGGAAACATCGTTCTGTCACGCTTGCCAATGCTTTATATAATATACTAGATAAAGATAAGCATTCTTTGTTGCTAAAACATAATGACATTGAAAAAGATGCACGATTTAAAAAATAATTATCCGGAAATTTAATTAGAAGATGATGGGAGGTTCAAATTTGTCATTTTCGTCTAAGGTAAGGCATGAGTTAGCGGAACAATTTGGGAATGGCAGACATTGTGACATTTCTGAACTTTCAGCATTGATTAATATTTGTGGGCAGATTATATGTTTTAACAATTATTTTTGTATAAAAATACAAACCGAGAATTATCTGGTTGCTAAAAAATGCTTTACATTATTAAAAAATACTTTTAATATAAACAGTGAAATATTGATCAAGTCTGGGGGTAAAAAACGTAAATCAAAGGTGTATGTTCTTTTGATAAAAAATACTGAACAAGTAGAACGTGTGCTAAAGGCAACTGGTATTTACTTAGCAGCTACGAATGGTGTGCAACGTGTTCATAATATGATGCATCCTATTGTCGTAAGCAGTGTTTGTTGTCGAAGGTCTTATATTCGTGGCGCGTTTATTTCCGTTGGATCAGTCAATGACCCAGAAAAAAATTACCATTTGGAGTTTGTTTTGGCTAGTAACGAGCTTGCAACAAAACTTCGAGATTTGGTAAATACTTTTGATCTTGATTCAAAAGTGGTAGCACGAAAAGATCATTTTGTAGTTTACTTAAAAGAAGGCGAACAAATCGTAGATTTACTGAATATTATGGGTGCTCATATTGCACTAATGAATTTGGAAAATGTTCGTATTATCAAAGAAATGCGAAATGATATTAACAGGAAAGTAAATTGTGAAACTGCAAATCTGAACAAAGTGGTATTTGCCGCGGTAAAGCAATTGGAAGATATTGCATATATCCAAAAAACAATTGGCCTTGAAAAAATCCCAAAACAATTAGAGGAAGTAGCACGATTAAGGTTGGAATATCCTGATATCAGTCTAAAAGAGTTGGGAACGTACTTAGCAGAGCCTGTAGGGAAATCGGGTGTAAACCACAGATTACGAAAAATTAGTAATTTAGCAGAAACGCTTAGAGAGGATAAGGGGGAAGAACTATGATACAAAAAACAGTGACAATCCAAACATCTTTAGATGCAAGACAAGCAGCTTTTTTCGTACAGACAGCAAGCAAATTTAATTCTGAAATTCAAATAAGCATAGAGGAAAGAAAAATTAATGCAAAAAGCATCATGGGTACAATTGCATTAAACATGAAAGAAGGTCAAACTGCAATTATTTTTGCAGATGGCAGCGATGAAGCAGTGGCAATTGAAGAAGTAGCAGATGTTCTCTGTTAAGCATTAACCACCCTTTCTAAAGGTAGAAGGGGGTTCATTTATAGTAAAAGAAGGCATCACCAAAATCAAATTTTGGTAATGCCTTCTTTTTTTAGGAACGAGGAGGTCGTGGTCCTTCGAATTGATAATAATCTGTTTTGATACGTCCGTTGAATAATTTTCTTTTCTTGTCAGCCTTTCTGCCAAACAAAGTTTCGAAATATTCCATGGATGTGATGAGATATGTTGACCACGTGTGGTCTTCTTTCATCGTTACCCCAAGGGAACGATACATCTCCTCAACTTCTTTTAATTCACCAATACGCTCACCATAAGGTGGATTGGTGATTACAATACCATACTTTCCGGGCAAAACAATAGCCTGGGATGGCTTTACATCAAAAGTAATACAGTCATCCACACCAGCTTTTTCGGCATTTTCTTTCGCAAGGGCAATGGCAGCAGGGTCAATATCACTTCCGTAAATTTCAGGCGTCACGTCATAATCAATGGCTTTATAGGCCTCAGCACGCGCTTTTTTCCAACGCTCTTTGCCGATGCGTTCCCATTCCTCACAAGCAAACTTTCTTTGTAAACCAGGAGCAATATTTCTGGCAATCATGGCTGCCTCAATGGGAATTGTGCCCGAACCACAAAAGGGATCCAAAAGAACTCTATCTTTTCGCCAATAGCTAAGCTGAACCATAGCAGAGGCAATGGATTCTTTTAATGGTGCATCCAAAGCATTTGCACGGTATCCTCTCATATGCAATCCGGAACCGCTTGTATCGATAGCGAGTGTTACGACATCTTTTAAAATTCCTACTTGAATGGTATAGGATGCACCCGTTTCGTCAAACCAATCTGTCTCGTATTTGTCCTTTAATTTTTCTACTACGGCTTTTTTAACAATTGCTTGGCAATCAGGCACGCTAAAAAGAGTGGATTTTACTGATTTTCCTACAACTGTAAATTTTCCGTCCTCAGGAATCCAATCTCCCCAAGGCAATGCCTTTGTTTGGTCAAATAATTCTGTAAAGGTGACTGCTGTAAAGCTACCCATTTTTA
>JBKEAS010000125.1:0-15144 GCA_047972635.1 Anaerotignum sp. | reverse complement strand
CAAAATCAGGATTTAACAAATCCTACAGATCAGTCTGATTTTATGAATCAGTTGACTATGATGACTACAATTCAGGCGATAAATGAAATCACAAACGTATCGGTTGTTTCTTATGCAGCGTCTTTGGTTGGGAAAGAAGTAACGATAGGTCAATCGGATACATCAGGAAACATTACAGAGATTGTAGGAACTGTTACGGGTACCGGTGTGTATAACGGAGAACAGGTTATCTTTGTGAATGGAAAAAGCTATACATTATCTTCTATCATGGCTGTTGGAAAGCTTCCGGAAGTAGAAGACAGTGAGAGTGCAAGCGAAGTTTAAGAAGAATTTTTTGTTATAAAAAATAAGATATATCATATAATCGGCTCTAAGCCGAAAGGTTTAGACCGGTTAATTATAATAGAGTTTTGAGAGGAGTAATAAAAAATGGTAAAATCAATGTTTTCCGGAATTGCGGGACTTCGTGCACATCAGGCGAAGATGGACGTTATCGGTAATAATATTGCCAACGTAAACACTTATGGATATAAAGCAGGTAGAGTAACTTTTCAAGAATCGATATACCAAACAAAATCTGCTTCAAGTAGCGGTACAGATACATATGGTGGTTCCAATCCTTCGCAGGTAGGTTATGGTTCACAGGTAGGCACAATTGATTTGCTTTTTTCTAGCGGTGCTTATGCACCAACAGATAGTGCAACAGACTGTATGATTGATGGTGAAGGTTTCTTCATCGTAGGACCTAAGAGCGAGGGCATTGACCTTACTGCTGAAGATGCAGAAATTTCACAGGCTATGACTGCTACATATATGACAAGAGTAGGTAACTTTGTTTTTGATGGTGATGGTTACTTATGTGATGGTAATGGTAATGTTGTTTATGGTTACGGAATGAACGATGATGGCACTACAAATACAGACACATTAGTTCCTATTCGTTTGCCTTACGTAGACGAAAGTGGCGTAATTGACACAAGCGTGCCACCGGCTGATACAAGTTCACCTATGAAATTGAACAGTGTTAGTATTTCTGCTTCAGGCGAAATTCTTGGTGCTGATTCCGATGGTGAAATTCAGGTTGTTGGCAAAATTGCAGTTGCAAATGTTCCAAATCCAAATGCTTTGGAAAAAAGCCAAGGACCTTACTACACAATTCGTCAAAATACAGGTGGGGTATTACCGTTTGAGCCAGGCGAAGGCACAACAGGTCAGATCGTTAGTTATGGTTTGGAAATGTCAAATGTTGACTTGGCAAATGAATTTGCTGAGATGATTACAACACAGAGAGGCTTCCAGGCAAATACGAGAATTATTACAGTTACAGACGAAATGCTGCAAGAACTCGTAAACATTAAAAGATAATTAAATAATAGCTGTACTTTTTAAAGCAAATTATATAAAAGCATAGTGTAAACCGCCACCTTTATGGTTGCGGTTTACTTTTGAAAATTTTTTAAAAGGTTATTTTTATAAAAAATCTTTTAAAAATGTTTTTTTGTGATTTAATATAACTGTTTTGTCACATTTGTGGTAACATAGTAAGTAAGATTAAAATCAAATTTGTTTTGTTTAGTATACAAATTTTGGTATAGTGAATCTTGGGAGGATTTTATGATTAGGCTAACAAAATTGAATGGGGAAAAATTTGTCTTGAATTGCGAACAGATTGTTGCAATCGAATCCATTCCAGAGTCGAAGGTGATTTTGCATAATTCTAGTTTTTATATTGTAAGCGAACCACCGGATGAAATTATAAAAAAAACTATTGAATATTTATCACTAACACATTCTGCACAAAAACAACCTAAGTTTGAAGTAAACAATTAGGTTGCACAATTTAGAATTATCAATTTTGGAGGCCAGGTATGGATTTAACAACTATCATAGGAATTGTCTTTGGTATGTCACTTGTTTTATTTGGTATAGGTCCAGCAAATTTGCCAAACTTTTGGGACTTACCAAGTATACTGATTGTTATCGGCGGCACTTTTGCAGCACTTATAGCAAGTTATCCGGCAAGGGTTTTAAAACAGTTGCCTAAACAATTTAGGATAATATTAAAAAATCCTTATAACGCAATGGAATTTATCGATGAGTTATATGAATTGGCAATTATTGCCCGTAAAAATGGTCTTTTGGCTTTGGAAGAAAAAGCAGATACCATGAAGGACTCTTTTTTCAAAGAAGGCTTAATGCTAATTGTAGACTCAACAACACCAGAACAGGTTAACGACATTCTAAACAATACCATGGATCACATCGAAGTGCGCCATTCGGAAATTATTGAATTCTATGAAAAAGGTGCAGGTTATGCTCCGGCTTTCGGTATGGTTGGTACATTGATTGGTTTGGTTAATATGTTAATGTCCATGAATATGGAAGAAGGCGCAGATGGTATTAGCACTAACATGGGTGTTGCGTTGATTACAACTTTCTATGGTTCGGTACTAGCAAATATATTTTTTATGCCCATTGCGAAGAAATTGCAGGTAAGAAGTGACGAAGAACTTTTATGTAGAAGAATTATCATTGCTGGTATCTTAGCAATTCAAGCGGGTGAAAATCCTAATTTCTTAAAAGAAAAATTGATCACATATTTACCTCAATACGCTAGAAAAGGCGGAAAGAAAAAAGGTAAAGATGACGCGGGCGACGCTGAATAATTGGATAACAAAGCCTAAAAAGGCATATTATTCGTAATAAGTTAAATAATAAGGATGATGGCGATGAAAAAACGTAAAAGCAGCGGCGTTTCTAATGACTGGTTAAATACATATAGCGATATGGTTACTCTTTTGCTATGTTTTTTTGTGTTGCTCTATTCAATGTCTACAGTGGATAGTGCGAAGTGGGAATCGCTTGTAAAAAGTTTTAACCCAAACTATGACGAAACAAGCCAGATTGTATTGGACCCCGAATCAACCATGGGTGAGTATGACGTGCAAGGTGGATTTGGCGAAGGGCAGGAATTGGCACCTAGTGATGATTTTAGCAAACTATATGATGTGTTGACAGAGTATGTTGAGGCGAATGGTCTAGAGGGCGATGTTCAAGTTTCAGAAGGCGAAGGCTTTGCATTTATTACGTTTACCAATAATATATTCTTTGATGGAGATCAATATATATTAAAGAATGAAGGCAAGAGAGTTCTTGATGAATTAAGTATGGTTATAGATGACGTTAGTGGACATATTGGTGAAATCCAGATTTTAGGACATACTTCTCAAGCTGATCCAAATGTGCCAAATGATGTGGAAAGTGACAGATTTTTGTCATCAAATAGAGCAACAGAAGTATTGGTTTATTTACAACAAAAAAACATTATAGAATCAAGCAAGTTGGTTTCTAGCGGTTTCGGCCAATTTCGGCCATGTAGTTCTTTTGAAACAAGAGAAAGCAGAGCAAAAAATAGGCGTGTTGAAATTTTAATTACCAAAGACGATACTGTTGTGAAGTCGCTAGATAGCTATTATAATGAAGTGTATGGAACAGAAGCTGAAGAAGCACAAAACTAAAATACAATTAGCAGATAGTGCTACTTAAGTAGGTGGCATATGGCTAGAATTTTGAAGGTAGAGGTGAACACTATAGATGTCTGAAGTATTAAGCCAGAGACAAATAGACGAACTTCTTGCCTCCGTTGCTGGTGGGGGGAAGAAAATGGATGATGCGTCTAGCGGCGGAGCTGGCGAGAAATACCGTAAGTATGATTTTTACAGTCCGAAGAAATACACAAAGGACAAATTGAATATAATAAGAAATGCTCATGAGCACTATTGTAGAGTCGCCTCTTCTAGATTAAATGGCTTGCTGAGAGCTTCTACTCAGGTAACATTAATTAATGTTGAAGAGGAGCGTTACTATGAATTTAGTAATGCATTGTCGGATAATGATGCACTGACATTAATCAATGTTACGTTGCCGGTCAATGACAATAACAGTATGATTTATATGCACATTACAACGCCGCTGATGCTTAGTATGATTGACCGTATGCTGGGAGGAAAAGGGGAAGAACTTCAGGATGTATCATCGTTATATGGCTATACTGATATCGAAATTTTATTATATGAAAATATAGCAAAATATCTGGTTGGGGTTATGAAAGACGGTTGGTCCAACTATTTGGATCTGGAATTCCAAATTGAAAAGGTTGAAACCTCTCACGGATTGCTTCAAGAAATTGGTACGGACGAGATTGTTCTTATCGTAGTGTTGGAAGTTGCCATCAATGAAGTGGTAGGCAAAATTAATATTTGTATTCCAAGTACATTATTAACAAGTATCTTTACCATTTTGGAAACCAAAAAGTCTTCTAATTCCAAAACACCTGGTGTTGAGAATAAAACTTCTGAGGTGATATTTGATTATATTAAAGAATCCAACTTAGAAGTAAAGGCTAAAATCGGTGATGCAACAGTTATGTTACAAGACATTTACGATCTGAAACAGGGAGACATTATAAATATGAATAGACCCCAAGATTCGCATGTTGATGTTTTTGTTGAAGAGAATATCTGGTTCCATGGAAAGCTAGGTATCCAGAATAAAAACTTGGCTGTAAGAATAAATGAAACAGATAAACAATATGAGAAGTAATAAAGGGGAGATTTATAGATATGGACGAGAAAATTTTTAGCTCTCTAGAGATGGATGCTATAGGCGAAATTCTAAATATAAGTCTTGGTTCATCCGCCACAGCTATATCAACCATGTTAGATAGAAGAGTTGATATTACTGTACCTAGAGTTATGGTATCAAATAAAGAAGATTTTGAATTTGACTATATGCAACCGGCAGTTGGCGTTGAGATTACTTATGTTTCGGGCTTGAGTGGTAATAATGTTATGCTCTTAAAACGTGGGGATGTTAAGACAATTGTTGATATCTTGATCGGAACTGAAACGGCGGATGAGGACTTTGAGTTTAATGATATTAGCTTAAGTGCAATTTGCGAAGTAATGAATCAAATGATGGGAGCATCTTCTACCGCTTTATCTGAGATGATGGGTGAATCGGTTAATATATCTACACCGACGGCTTTCGAAATTAATACAGCTGCGGAATTTGCTGAGAAATATTTAAACCACGAAGGACCTATGGTTGTGGTTAGATTTTCTTTGAAGGTTGAAAATGCCATCGAAAGCGAATTTTTAAATGTAATGACAATCGATTTGACCAGAAAAATGCTTTCTTGTTTTGGCTTGGGTCAGGAACAAAGTGTGGAGGCAGTTGCACCTGTAGCGACACAGACAATGGCGTATGAAAGCTTCCCAGAGCCTACACAGCCGGAAGAAAGTTCAGCCAGAATGATGTCAGAAGAAGAGATACAGAAGATGTTATCTGGTAGTGCGCAAGCGCCAGTAGCACCGCAAGCACCAGTGGTGGCACAACCAAAGGTGATTAACGTACAGCCGAATGTAAATCCAGGTGCACAAGGTGATTTGGCTAATGCTGGAAGAGAAGAGAATTTGGACTTGATTTTAGGGGTACCCTTGGAGATTTCTGTAGAAATAGGACGTACCAAGAAAAATGTTCGTGAAATTCTCGAATATAATAAAGGGTCTCTCATTGTTTTGGATAAACTTGCGGGTGAGCAAGTTGATATATATGTAAATGGACAATGTATTGCAAAGGGAGACGTTGTTGTCGTAGATGACAACTTTGGCGTTCGTGTAACTGAAGTTTTGAAAAAAATTAAATGATAAAAAGAGGAAGGATTGATTAAAAATGTCTAGAATTTTACTCGTAGATGATGCTTCTTTCATGAGAATGATGATTAAGGATGCACTAACAAAGAATGGTTATACTGATATATTTGAGGCTTCTGATGGTATGGAAGCAGTTGCAAAATATTCAGAGGTAAAGCCCGACTTGGTGATTATGGATATCACGATGCCAAACTTGGATGGACTTGGCGCTTTAAAAGAAATCAAAAAAATTGATCCAAATGCAAATGTTGTTATGTGTTCTGCTATGGGTCAGGAAGCGATGGTAATTGAAGCAATTAAATCAGGGGCAAAAGACTTTATTGTAAAGCCATTTAAACCAGACAGAATTTTAAAAACAGTTACAACAGTACTTGGATAAAATTTGATAGGAGGAGAGTCTTATTTTTGAAGATATTTTTATGATTGTCTTCACCTTTGTATCAGTAATTGCAATTCTTTTTTTGAGCTATTGGCTTACAAAGTATATTGGCACAAAGACGATGAGACATACAACTTCAAAACACATGGAAATTGTGGATCGCCTACCGATTACGCAAGATAAGTCTGTGATTATTTTAAAGGCAGAAAAAAAATATTATTTATTGTCTTTGTCTCAAAATGATATTAGGCTGATCAAAGAGTTAACCGATGTAGACGAAGATGCATTTCAAGTCGTAGATGAAACACAGACCCAAGGTGAGTTTGATTTTAAAACGGTGCTGACACAATATTTTCCAAACAAGAATAAATAAGGTATATTGGCTTATAAAATAATATGCAGGGCTCAGATTTATTTTATATACGAAGGAGTTTATCATGAATGACGCTTTTATAAATATAAATGGCGGTGAAATGCAGACGTTAGAATTATTTCTAATGGTTACAGTTATCTCACTGATACCTTCAATTATTATCATGATGACATCATTTACTAGAATTATTATCGTGATGTCTTTTTTAAGAAATGCTTTGGGATTGCAACAAACACCGCCAAATACGGTTTTAGTGGGCATCTCCCTTTTTCTTACGTTATTCATCATGAATCCTGTTTTGACGGAGGTAAATGAAAAAGCGTATATACCTTATAAAAATGAAGAAATTTCTGCCGAAGAAGCATTGGATAGATTTGCGGTGCCGATTAAGACTTTTATGCTAAAACAAACAGAAGTGAATACATTAGAAATGTTTGCTGATTTTTCTGGGGAGGAGATCAGTGAGAATTATGAAGATTTGCCATTAACAATTGTGATCCCTTCATTTATCACAAGCGAGCTTAAGAGAGCATTTATCATAGGTTTCTTAATACTGCTTCCTTTTGTACTAATTGATATCGTAGTTTCTAGTACACTTATGTCAATGGGTATGATTATGTTACCGCCTGCTATGATTTCATTACCGTTTAAAATTCTTTTGTTTATTACGGTCAATGGGTGGGAGTTACTATTTTCAACTTTGGTTCGAGGGTTTAATTAGCGAGGAGAGTGTGACGTGACCAACGGAGAAGCTTTGGATATTATGCGTTCTGCCATTATTGTGGCAATGAAAATCGGTGGGCCAATTTTACTCTTAAGTATGATAGTTGGTGTTTTTATATCTATTATACAGGCTGCAACACAAATTCACGAACAAACAATTACGTTTGTTCCTAAGGTTTTGCTCATTGTGTTTGTTTGTTTGGTGAGTGGTTCATGGATGCTTGAGACTTTGCAAGATTTTGTATATGAGGTATTTAATTTAATGATTTAAATCTTTGTAAAACAAGCTGTTGTTTTAGTTAAAATAATGGCTGATGACAAAACAAGCTGTAGGTATTTGGGACAAAAAAAGTAGAACAGGACAAGAAATACATTTTTACTAGGGTGATTGCAAAGCAAGAATAGACGGCAAGAACTTGCCGGACAAACCGGAGTTTGATTTGGTTTTTATGCGAGGCATAGACATCTTTGATTGGTGAATGTAATTTCGGAGGCTAGAACAAGATGGATTATTACACGAATTTTGTTTTTTTCTCATTGGTTTTAATGAGAATGGGTGGGTTTATTTACCTGAACCCAATCTTTGGGAGACGAAATATTCCAGGCATTGTAAAATCTGGGCTAGTTCTTGCTTTAAGTATGATTGTTTTTACTTCGTCGCCGCAACAAGAGATGCAGTTTTCAGGAATGATTGAATACGCATTGATTTTGTTTAAAGAGTTTTCCGCAGGGCTTGCAGTGGGTTTTGTGATTAGCCTATTTTTATATATTATTATTTTTGCAGGTGAGATTATAGATACGGAGCTTGGTATGTCTATGTCGAAAATATTTGACCCGCAAAGTAATGCTTCAATCTCCATGAGTGCCACATATTACAATATTTTGTTTATGCTGTTGTTTTTTATAACAGATGCGCATTTGGCGATTATCCATGTTTTATTAAACTCTAGTGATGTTATCCCTTATGGACAGGTTGTGCTTGGACAAAATGTAGCACAAGAGGTTCTAGATATATTTTTGTTATGTAGCGAATTGGCAGTGAAAATGGCATTTCCCATTATTGCCATCGAGTTTTTATGCACAATTGGGGTCGGGATCTTAATGAAAGCCATTCCACAGATCAATGTGTTTGTTGTAAACATTCAGCTTAAAATATTTGTTGGTTTGATAGTTATGCTTCTGATTTTTTCGCCTATGTCGGATTTTTTAAACGAGATCGTGATTATGATGGTGGATAGCATAAAAGATATTCTAACTTTGATGGTTTAGCTATATAAGAACAGTGACCGCTATGGCGTAAAAGTTTTGATGGTCAGCTTGTAATAAAATAAGGTTTTCGTAATAAGGGGGGATAAGATTGGCGGCCGATTCAAAAACCGAGAAGGCCACGCCCAAGCGAAGGCAAGACGAACGAAAGAAAGGTAATGTTTTAATCAGTAAGGACATTGTTACTGTGGCATCCCTTATTGGAACCTTTTTTGCGTTAGAGAAACTGTTTCCCCAAATGTTAGCCGAGATAGAAACGTATTTGTTCAAGGCTTTTTATTACGCAGAAACAAGATCAGACATTACCAATGATTTTGTTATGCAGCTAGGAACGGAAACAACGCTTGTCTTTTTTCAAGTTGTGGCACCTATCGTTTGTATTTCGATTTTATTTTCTATCATTGCAACTGTCGCACAGACAAAGCCAATGTTTGTTGTAGATAGTTTAAAACCAAAATTTAATAGAATTAATCCCTTAGAAGGGATTAAAAGATTAATATCTGTAAAAAGTTTATTTGACGTGATAAAGGGTATTATAAAAATAATCATTATTATTGTAATACTATATTCGTTTATTATGGATAGTTTATTGGCCATATCGAGAACAATACAAATGGATTTGTTATCGTCTTGTGTGGTTTTACTAGATTTGATGATGTCTCTGGTTTTTCGGGTATGTATGGCCTTTGCAGGCATATCTATATTGGATTTATTTTTCCAGTGGTGGGAACATGAGCGTCAACTTAAGATGTCTAAAGAAGAATTAAAACAAGAGTACAAGCAAATGGAAGGGAATCCTCAGATAAAAGGCAAGATTAAAGAGGTACAGCGTAAAATGGCCATGTCTAGAATGATGCAAGCAGTACCAGAGGCCGACGTTGTTATCAAAAACCCGACGCATTTTGCAGTTGCACTAAAATATAATTTCGAAAAAGACGGAGCACCGATCCTCTTGGCAAAAGGTCAAGATGAAGTTGCCCTTAGAATTATAAAAGCGGCAGAAGAAAATGATGTTTATGTTTTGGAAGATAAGCCGCTAGCAAGAGCAATTTATGCAACGACGGATATAAATCAAGAAATTCCAGCCGATTTCTATGGAACGGTTGCCGAAATTCTAGTTTATGTATATAAATTAAAAAATAAAACCTTGATGTAGATCGAAATGGTGTGAAATATGAAAAAGCTATTACAAAATTCAGTGTCTTTATTTGTAATATTAATTGTATTACTATTACTTATTCCGTTAAATCCTTTTGTATTGGATATGTTATTTATTATAAACATATCTTTATCCTTTATTATTTTATTGATTACAATGAATATAAAGGAATCATTAGAATTTTCGATTTTTCCTTCTTTGCTTTTGATTACGACGCTGTTTCGCCTTGGTCTAAATATATCTTCAACTAGATTGATTTTAACCCAAGAAGGTGCTGCCGGTGAAGTAATTGCGGCATTTGGTAATTTTGTTTTACAGGGAAATGTAGTTGTTGGTACAATTATCTTTGTTATCATCGTACTTGTGCAGTTTATCGTTATCTCAAAGGGTGCTGAGCGTGTGGCTGAGGTTGCTGCAAGGTTTACCTTGGATGCGATGCCTGGTAAGCAGATGGCGATTGACGCTGACTTAAACTCTGGCCTTATTACAGAGCAAGAAGCAAAAACAAGACGTTATAAAATTCAAAAAGAAGCCGATTTTTATGGTGCTATGGATGGTGCTACAAAAATTGTTAAGGGCGATGCGATCATGTCCATCGTTATTACGGTAATCAACTTTGTTGCTGGTGTTGTTATCGGTTTGGTACAAGGTGGTATGAGTTTTGGCGACGTGTTGCAAGTTTATTCCATTGCAACCATTGGTGACGGTTTGGTTTCCCAGATACCTGCACTTTTAATTTCGACAGCAACGGGCATGATAGTAACAAGAGCTGTGTCTGACGGAAGTTTGAATACGGACGTTGCCACGCAGTTTTTGGCACAACCACAGGCAATTCTCATGGGCGGTGGCATTGTAGGTATGATTGCTGTTGTACCTGGAACACCCACAATCCCATTGGTTTTAACTTCAGGAATGTTGCTCTCATTAGGATATACTGTCCAAAAAAATATGAAAACATCCATTGCAGGCGAGATGCAAGATTTGGAACCGCAACAGGTCCAGGAAATGCCTTCGGAAGAAGATTATTATAAAGATGTAAATAATATTTATGCACTGCTTAATGTAGAACCAATTGAGATGGAGTTTGGTTACAGCCTAATCCCACTAGTAGATGATGTGGGTGGCGGTAAATTGATTAATAGAATTGTTATTTTTAGACGGCAGTATGCACAGGATATGGGTTTTGTTATTCCCTCCATTCGCCTAAGAGATAGTGCTTCCCTAAATCCTAGCGAATATACGATTAAGATAAAGGGAGAGGTTATCGCAACGGGAGAAATTCTTGTAGATTATTATCTTGCGATTGAGCCATCAGATCCTATGGGTCAGATTGATGGAATTGATACGATCGAGCCCGCATATGGTATACCAAGTCGTTGGATTTTACCGGAAAATAAAGAATTGGCTGAAATTTACGGCTATACAGTTATTGATCCGCTTTCGGTTATGTTGACACATATGTCAGAAGTTGTTTCCGTTCATTCCTACGAGCTTCTATCAAGAACAGAAGTATTACAGCTGATTGAAAATGTAAAAGCAACCATTCCGGAATTAATAGAAGAAGCATTCCCTAAAATTATATCTTATAGTGCTTTCCAAAAAATACTGTCAAACCTTTTAAAAGAAGGTGTGCCAATTAAGGATATGGTGACGATTATTGAAACCATTGTTGACTCATCTGCAACGACGAAGGATATGGATGTGATTACTGAAAATATTCGTGTTGCCCTAAAGAGAACCATCACACGTAAGTTCTGCGAAGCAGGCCAAATGAAAGTGCTTACTTTGGATTCAGAACTAGAGAAGGTGATCGTATCTAGTATGGCGAAAAATGAGCAGGGAATTTACCTTTCTCTAAGTCCAGATGTGCTGCAAAAAGTATTGATGCAGGTGGCGGATAATGTTAAGAAGTTTAACGATATTTCGCATAAGCCGGTTATATTAACAAGCCATGTAGTCAGAATTTATTTCTATCGTTTGATTGAACAGTTCTATCCGAATGTAAGTGTAATTTCTTTTAATGAAATAGCAAATAATGTTCAAATCCAATCTATTGGAAATATTGTGTTATAATATAGGAGTCGATAAGGATGACATTAAAGAAAAAACACAGCGAAATGACAAATGAAGAACTGTTTGCCGCATACAAGTTATCCGGCGATTTACAAATAAAAAATGAGATTGTAATGAGATATGTGTATATCGTAAGGAGTATTGCGTTTCAAATGCGAGGCGTATATAGCGACTTTGCACAGGTGGAGGACATTGTCAATGAGGGTGTCATTGCGCTAATGGGTTCCATCGATAAATTTGATTTGGATATGAATGTAAAATTTGAAAGTTTCATTTCCAAGCGAATTAGAGGTGTGGTTATTGATATTGCAAGAAAAAATGACTGGGTTCCAAGAAGTGTTAGAAAATCTGCAAAAGATATCGACAACGCAACAAATGAGTTATTTATAAAACTTGGGAGAATGCCTACGGATGAAGAAATGTCAGAGCATCTAAATATGTCGACAAAAAAATACGTGGAAGAATTGTCAAAGACCCATTCTATGAATATCCTTTCCTTTGAAATGCTTTTGGATGAAGCAGGGGACGGAAAACCTAGCGTGCAAGTTAAGAGCACCAACAAAGAAAATATGCCAGAAGATCACTTGGATCAAACGGAGTTAGAGAGAGAAATAAAAAGAGGTTTGGAAAGCCTAAGAGAAAGAGAACAACTTGTCGTTTCTCTTCACTATGTGCAAGAGCTGAATATGAAAGAGATTGCTGCTGTTTTGGGCGTCAGCGAGCCTAGGGTTTCGCAGATACACGCAAATGCACTAAGAAAATTAAGGTTATGTTTGCAAAAATAAGTTTCATCAAGGAGTGACGAAATGTTTAAAGGATTTTATAATTTAACCTCAGGAATGCTTACACAGAACAAAAATTTAAATGTCATTAGTAACAATTTAGCCAACGTGTCAACAACAGGCTATAAGGCAGACACGATGGTTTCTGGGACATTCAAGGATGAAATGATGTCAAGGACAGCTAATAATATTTTAGGCGCACAAGCGGAATTAGGCAATACGTCTATGATTACGGTGCCTTATGAAACAATAACCAACTTCGAAGCCGGTGGCTGGGAGAATACCGGCTCTCCACTTGACTTTGCAATCAATGGAAATGGATTTTTTGAAGTGCAAAGCGATGAGGGAACTGTGTATACACGTAATGGTTCTTTTATTCTAGACAATGAAGGATACTTGACACTGCAAGGTGTTGGCAGGGTAAATGGAACCAACGGCTCTATCCGTATTGACGCTGATGATTTTAGTGTGGACCAAACGGGAAATATTTATAGCAACACAGGACAATTGATTTCTAAGATTAAAGTAGTTGATTTTGCCGACTATGCTGCTTTGACCAAAGTTGGAGAAGGTCTATTTACCGGAGGTGGGCAGGGCGTAGATTCGGATGCTACTGTATTATGGGAATACATTGAAACCTCCAACGTAGATGCAGCACAAGAAATGACTGCTATGCTAGTTAGCCAACGTGCATTGCAAAGTGCGGCTCAGGTATTAAAAATGTATGATGCACTTGCGGCAAAGGCTGCTACAGAAATTGGTAGAGTATAAAAAAGGATAAATGTTTTTTTGGAAATATAGGAACGCTCGCTAGTCAAAACATAACTAAAATAAACATGCTTATGTTATTAGGTTTGCGAGGAACAAAGGAGAGATGTAGGTATGCAAGTTTCATTTTATAGTGCAAAAGCGGGGACCATTGCCCAACAAACAAAAATGGACGTAACTGCAAATAATATTGCAAATGTTAGTACCGCAGGATATAAAGCAAAAACCTTATGCTTTTCTGATCTGCTTTATCACAATATGTCCGGAATAAATGGATATGATTCAAACGTAAAAGCAGGTAGCGGTACAAAGGCAGATAGAACGAGTGTTTCTTTTGAAAAAGGAACGGCAAATCTTTCTAGCTCCAATTTGGATTTCTCTATTGAAGGCAGAGGTTTTTTTGTTTTACAAAACCCAGATACAGATGAAAAATACTATACAACAAATGGTAATTTTGTTTTGGCTGAAAAAGGCGATACGTTTTATTTGGCGTCTAAGGATGGAAATTTTGTGCTAAATGCCGAAGGAAACCCCATCCAGATTGTAAACCCAAATAAAACTGCCACAGAGGAAGATGTAGAGTTAGGCAAAGATGGCAGCCCGCTATATGGGGAAGCAGTTGAGCTTGAAGATGCAAAACCGGGTGTAGTTGATTTTTTCCGCACAGACGGTATGTTAAGTGTAGGAGAAGCAAATTTTGTCCCTGTTGAAAAAAATGGAGAGCCTTTTTTGATTGACGCCGAGGTTACGCAGGGTGCTTTTGAAGGCTCTAACGTCGACTTGGCTAAGGAGTTTACGAAGGTTATTGAAGCACAAAGAGCGTATCAGATGTCCCTTAGAATGGTCCAAACAGCGGATGAAATTCAGACGTTGATTAATAATTTAAGACAATAAAACTATATAACTAAGTAGGTGGTGAGATTATGAAAATCAATAGCTATCAGGAAATGAATGGATTTGGAATGGATATACTTCGAGAACTGGGCAGTATCGGGACAGGAAATGCAGTTACAGCACTTTCGAATATCATAGCTACCCCAATATCTATGTCATTACCAGAAGTTAAAATTATGGAGTACACTCCGGCAGTTGAGTTTTTAGGTGGGCCGGAAAAAATTGTTGCTGCGGTATTGGTTCAAATGACAGGAGAATTTAGCGGGATTATACTTTATATGCTGGATTTGGATTTTGTAAATATGGTTTTAGAACGGTTATCTCTAGGCACGATTAAGGACTTTAGTGAGGTTGATGAACTTAGAGCTTCTGCAGTTGCCGAAGTAAGCAATATTATTATTTCCTCATATGCAGGTGCTTTGGGTAAATTGGCAGATATATCGGTTAATTTGTCTGTTCCGGCTATGTCAATTAATATGCTTGGCGGAATTATGTCGGTGCCTATGGTTCAATATGGTTACGTTACAGATAAGATTATGCTTGTTGATGGTAAATGCACCTATAGTGGTGGTGAAATGGCAAGCCATTTGATTATGATGCCTGATATTGAGTCACTAAATTTCCTAATGGAAAAACTAGGCGGTACAGAAGATGAGTAAAGAGATTGTAGTAGGGATTGCGGATATGAAAGTAACAAGAGCTGAAGGCAAAATAATTACATATGCCCTCGGCTCTTGCATAGGAATTTGTTTGTATGATCCAGTTTCCAAGGTTGGGGCGATGGTACACATCATGCTTCCCAGTAAGCCGGATAATGCCTCGGATGCAAATGCGTATAAATATGCGGATGTTGGAATACAAGCGACTATTAAAAAAATGGAGATTTTTGGAGCGTTAAAGAGACGAATTGTTGCAAAAATTGCTGGGGGAGCGAAAATGTTTGATGTCCCTGATGGTGCTTCATTTGGGAACATTGGCTTGAGGAATATCGAAAGCGTACAACAAACCCTGAA
>JBKEAS010000098.1:0-1724 GCA_047972635.1 Anaerotignum sp. | reverse complement strand
AGATGCTCACCAATGGCCATGGAGAAGCGAACCCAAGCTTTGTGACTTGCCGCCATTGTGTATGCAATGGCACAGTTTGTACGTATTCAGATACGAAAATTTTTGGAGGAGAAGCAGATGAGTCTTCCGGTAGAGAAGAATAATATATACGAGATGATGGTTGATGCACTAGGTAGTACCGGTGAAGGAATTGGCAGAATTGATGGATTTGCTGTTTTTGTTGATGGGGCATTGCCGAAAGAAACTGTTCGAGTTTTGATTATTAAGATTAAAAAAAATTATGCTTATGGAAAGCTTTTAGAAATTATTTCGCCCTCGCCGTATCGGGTGGAACCACACTGTCCTGTGGCAAAAACTTGCGGTGGTTGCCAGTTGCAACATTTTTCTTATGAAGGTCAGCTTGAATATAAAGCAAGAAAAGTGAAAGATGATTTAGAACGCATTGGTGGACTGAAAAACGTAGGAAGTTTACACACGTGTGGGATGGAGCAACCTTGGCGTTATCGAAATAAGGCACAATTTCCTGTGGGCAATGGGAAAGATAAAGATGTGCAGATTGGTTTTTATGCAAAACATAGCCATCGAATTGTAGATACGCCTGTCTGTTATTTGCAAGATCCTGTGAATGATAAAATAACGGTAATCGTTCGAGAGTTTATGAATGAGTTCCAGATTTCTGCCTATGATGAAGAAAAACATATTGGATTGGTACGTCATATTCTTACCAGAGTGGGTAGGAATAGCGGTGAAATCATGGTCTGTATTGTTGTAAATGGAAAAAACATTCCTCATAGTGAAGTTTTGATTGAACGACTAAAACTGGTTTTGGGAGTTGTATCTATTGTTTTAAACATAAATACGCAACAAACAAATGTTGTTTTGGGGAGGAAAGTGATTACTTTATGGGGGAGAAATGCTATTTTTGATACCTTAGGAGATATTACTTTTGAAATATCGCCTTTATCATTTTATCAAGTCAATCCAGTTCAAACTGAAGTTTTATATAGTAAGGCTGTGGAAATGGCGAGGTTGAAAGGCGATGAAACAGTTTTAGATTTATATTGTGGGATTGGTACAATTTCACTATTTTTTGCTAAAAAAGTAAAAAATGTGTTTGGGGTCGAAATTGTTCCTGAAGCCATTGCTGATGCAAGAAAAAATGCGGAGAGAAATGGTATTACGAATGTATCCTTTGAAGTTGGTGCTGCAGAAGAGGTTGTGCCTAGACTATACCGCGAACAAGGGATTATAGCCGATGTTATTGTTGTGGATCCACCTAGAAAAGGGTGTGTTCAGACGCTTCTTGATACGATAGTTTCAATTGCACCTAAAAAAATAGTATACGTTTCTTGTAATCCTGCTACACTTGCTAGAGATGTGAAGGTGTTAGTGGACAAGGGGTACGAGGTGAAGGACGTGCAGGTGGTGGATCAGTTTCCGATGACTGTGCACGTGGAGACGGTGGTATTGATGTCAAGGGTGGAGAAGTAAAAGGCACGAAAGTGTAGAAAACAAGGGATTTCCGAGAGTTTGGACTTGTCTGCCGGATGAGTTTGGCTCTCGGATTTTGCTTTGCGTGGGAACATATCTATCGATAGAAAATTGTAGGGTTGTGTTGACAGGATTGTTTTTGGGTAGGTTGTGGAGATAGGAATGTTGAATGATAGGCTGAGTTGGTGGGATTTTTCTCAATATAAAAACAACCAATCATAGCAGAGTTGATT
>JBKEAS010000076.1:0-1666 GCA_047972635.1 Anaerotignum sp. | reverse complement strand
AGATATCGTTTTTTCTCCTTTGGAGATGCGTGTTTATTTTTAACAAAATAAAAGGGTGGTTAGCAATGGATCTTTTTGAATACAACAGAAGCCAAAGAGGAAATCAAGATGCCCCTTTAGCAGCACGTATGAGGCCAAAAACTTTAGAGGAGTTTGTGGGTCAAGAACATATTGTGGGCCCGGGAAAGTTATTATACCGTGCAATAAAAAGTGATCGAATGAGTTCGGTGATTTTTTATGGTCCTCCGGGAACAGGGAAAACAACACTGGCAAAAATTATTGCAAACACCACAAAAAGCGATTTTCAGCAAATGAACGCAACAACTGCCGGTATCAAGGATATCAAGGATGTCATTGCGGATGCAAAAGATAGACAAGGGATGTATGGCACAAAGACCATTCTTTTTATTGATGAAATTCATCGTTTTAATAAAACCCAACAAGACGCTCTTTTGCCCCATGTGGAAGATGGTACCATTATTTTGATAGGGGCTACGACTGAAAATCCTTATTTTGAGGTAAATAAGGCGCTTGTGTCTCGCTCTATTTTATTTCAGCTAAATCCGTTGGAACAGGAAAATATAGAACAGCTTTTACGTTGGGCGATTGATGATGTAGACCGTGGTATGGGTGTGTATCAAGCAAAGATTGATGATGATGCATTGGTTTTTCTTGCTAATACTGCCAATGGAGATGCCAGAGCGGCGCTCAATGCATTGGAGCTTGCTGTACTGACAACGGAAAAAGGCAAAGATGGAACAATTCATATTACGCTCTTTGTTGCGGAGGAGTGTATTCAAAAGCGTTCTTTGAATTATGATAAGAACGGTGATAACCATTATGACACCATTTCTGCTTTTATTAAGAGCATGAGAGGTTCGGATCCGGATGCGGCATTGTATTATTTGGCAAAGATGATCTATTCAGGGGAGGACCCCAAATTTATTGCCCGTAGGGTGGTTATTTGTGCTTCTGAGGATGTGGGAAATGCAGATCCTCATGCACTTCAAGTTGCGGTTGCCGCAATGCAGGCTGTTGATTTTATTGGTTTACCCGAGGGACGCATACCGCTTGCACAGGCAGTGACATATATTTCTTGTGCACCCAAAAGCAACGCAGCTTATGTGGGGATAAAGAAAGCCTTGGATGACGTGCAAAATATTCACATACGCGCGGTGCCGTCGCATTTGAAGGATAAAAGTTATAGTAGTGCAAAGGTATTGGGTAATGGTGTGGGATATAAATACGCACATAGCTATCCCAATCACTACGTAGAGCAACAGTATCTGCCCGACGAATTGGTGGGCACAGTTTATTATGACCTTTCTGATAACGGCGTAGAAAAAAGAATGAAAGAACATATGAGGAGATTAAAAGATCATACCTAAATTCGATTTTTTTGAAGCTTATATGGTTTGCATAGTTTTTTAATTGAATGAAATAGTGCTGAAATTTTGGGGTTGGTTTATCAAAAAACTAAAATTTATTATTTTTTTATAATAATAATCTTTGAAACTATTGACTTTCTATTTTGTTGTGTTAAAATAATTTTTATTAAAGCGATTGGCTTGCCCTAAAATGACCGCCATGATATTGGCGGACAAACCAAGGTTTGGTTTTAGGCGAAGCATTAAAATCTTTGATTAAAGAGTTAAATAGCTGTGAA
>JBKEAS010000068.1:0-12754 GCA_047972635.1 Anaerotignum sp. | reverse complement strand
ATCTTTTCACAAAACAACATATATGAAGAAAAGACAGCAAATATGCTGTCTTTTCAGATTTGACATTAGTCAACTTTGATGATTGTTTTCTTGTTATACGCACCACAAGCCTTGCAAACCTGATGAGGTACCATCAGTTCACCACACTTGCTGCATTTTACCAAGCTAGGAGTTGCAATTTTCCAACTCTGCGCTTTTCTCTTATCTCTTTTAGATTTCGACACGCGTCCCTTCGGTACAGCCATTTCTACACCTCCTCGTCAACATTGAAAAGAGTCCTTAAACTTTCAAACCTCGGATCTATATAGGTTGTATCACATCCGCATTCGCCCTCGTTTAGATCCTTGCCACAATTAGAACAAATGCCCTTACAATCCTCATGACAAAGAATTTTCATTGGCAAAACGGTAATGATACCCTTTTTGACAAAGTCCGTAAGATCAATTTGATCTCCCGAAAAAGTTTCTGTCTCTTCGTTTCCTCTGCCTGTATGAGCAAAACGTTCCTTGATCTCGAAGCAAAGCTCTTTTCTGACAAGTGCAAGACAACGGTCACACCTAAGGTTAACCTCTGTATTGCCCTTTGCTTCAAAAACGAATTCTTCATTTTCGTTTTTAAGAGTTCCCTCTATCTTTACAGGCTGCAAAAATTCCACAACATCGGGATAATCCGACGTATCATTGATTTGCTCTGTTAGCATAACTGGCATATCAATACCACTTTTGCCAAACAATTGAGCCATTCCAAGTAACATTCAAATCACCCCATAGTCGTACCTACAATATTATACTGAAAGGATCCTTATTTGTCAAGAAGTTCCTTTGTATCTCTTGCAATAACCAATTCTTCGTTTGTTGGAACAACCAATACACGAACTCTAGAATCAGGAGCAGAAATTTCAATTGCTTCGCCTCTTAAAGAGTTGTGATAAGAATCAATATGAACACCCAAGTAACCCAAGTAATCACAAATGAGTCTTCTTGTAGAACCAGAGTTTTCACCTAGACCAGCAGTAAATACGATACAATCAACGCCATTCATTGCCGCAGCGTATGCACCAATTCTTTTTGCTACTTTGTAAGCGAATACATCCAAAGCTGCGCCAGCTCTTTCATTGCCGTGTTCGCTTGCATCTTCGATATCACGGAAATCGCTAGATACACCAGAGATACCCAAAACGCCGGATTTTCTATTCAAAATATCATCCATTTCCTGAGGTGTCAAGTTTTCTTTTTCCATCAAGAATGTGATAACAGCAGCATCAATATCACCAGCTCTTGTACCCATTACTAGGCCTTCCAAAGGTGTAAAGCCCATTGTTGTATCAATGGATTTACCGTTTCTTACAGCACAAATGGAACCACCATTTCCTAAATGGCAAGTGATTGTTTTTGTCTGGTCGTAAGGTCTATCCAACATTCTTGCCGCTTCTTCAGATACATATCTATGGCTTGTACCGTGGAAACCGTATCTTCTGATTTTGTATTTTTCATAATATTCATAAGGAATTGCATACAAATATGCTCTTTCTGGCATTGTCTGGTGGAACGCTGTGTCAAATACACCAACCTGAGCCACGCCAGGCATCAATTTTTCACAAGCAGCAATACCAATTAAGTTTGCCGGATTATGCAAAGGAGCCAATTCGCTACACACTTCCAATGCCTGCTTAACAGCATCGTCAATGATTACAGAACTTGCAAAGAATTCACCACCATGTACCACACGGTGACCAACTGCATTGATTTCTTTCATGCTTTTTACAACGCCATGCTCAGAATCTGTCAAAGCCTCCATAACTTTTTTAACAGCTACGTCATGATCTTCCAAATAATCATTGAAAACAACATCACTTTTACCGCTAGGCTGATGTTTCAATCTAGAACCTTCGATACCAATTCTTTCGCAAAGACCCTTTGCCAATACTTCTTCGTTTGCCATGTCAAAAAGCTGGTATTTCAAAGATGAACTACCGCAATTCAATACAAGAATTTTCATTATTTTCTCTCCTTTATCCATTAGCTTTTCTAAGCTATGATATGCTACTATATTATACCGCCTTTTATTTACGCGGAAATTACTTACCCATTACCTGAGCTTGTACAGATGTCATAGCCACTACCGCTACAATATCCTTTGCAGAACAACCTCTAGACAAGTCATTTACAGGTTTTGCAATACCCTGTAATACAGGACCAAACGCTTCTGCCTTACCAAATCTTTGCACCAATTTGTAGCCAATGTTACCTGCATCAATGTCAGGGAATACCAAACAATTTGCTTTGCCCGCAACAGGGCTTTCAGGTGCCTTCAATTCGCCAACTTCTTTTACAATTGCAGCGTCCAACTGAATTTCGCCATCCAATTTCACTTCTGGATATTTTTCTTTTGCAATTTTAACTGCCTCTACTACTTTTGTTACATCAGCGTGCTTTGCAGAACCCATTGTAGAATGGCTAAGCATAGCAACTCTTGCTTCTTTACCAACAAATGCTGCGTAAGATTTTGCAGCATCGCCTGCGATGCAAGCCAATTCAGCTGATGTAGGGTTTTGGTTTAATGCGCAATCAGCAAACAATAAAATACCGTCATCACCAAATTCTGGTGTCTGTGTAACCATGATGAAGAAAGAAGATACCAATTCTGTTCCAGGTGCAGTTTTTAAAATCTGCAAAGCTGGACGTAGTGTATCTGCTGTAGAGTGAACTGCACCAGAAACCATACCGTCTGCAACACCCATTTTAACTAGCATAACACCAACAAACATAGAATCATCAAGAAGAAGTTTCTTTGCCTCTTCCAATGTCATTCCTTTGCTTTTTCTTGCTTCAGCAAGGCCAGCAACCATTTCATCCATTCTATCATAAATTTCAGGATCTACAAAAATTGCTTTAGATACATCAAAGCTACCAGCAGCTTCCATGATCTTGTCCTTATTGCCAATTAATACAATTTCAGCCAATTGGTCTTTCAAACACTCAGCTGCCGCTTCCAGATTTCTTTTTTCATAAGATTCTGGCAAAACAATTACTTTCTTTTCAGCTTTCGCCTTTTCTTTCATTAATGTCAAAAAATCCACAGTTAAAACCTCCTAAGTTGATTGTAGAATTTTCTCGTTTACACATATCTCTACTATTATAAACAAAATGTTTCATTGGTACAAGGGAAAAGACATAAAAAAATGGCTAAAATTCATTCGTTTTCCAGCCATCTTTCCATTCTTTTATATAATTTTATAATTCCGCTCTATCATGCAACGATAAAAATTTATAATGACATTCAATCAATGACAGGAAATTCCATAAAAAAAGTTGTTCCCATATATGCTCGACTCTCGATTTTAATGGATCCTCCTAGGGAGGAAACTGCTGCATTTACAATATCTAACCCAACACCCCTGCCGGAAAACATGGTTGTATTTCTTTTTGTTGAAAATCCCGAACGAAGCAAAAAGGAAAAAATTTCACTATCTTCATATATTTCTTCTTGTTTCAAAAGCCCTCTATCTTTGGCCATCTGCAAAATATTATCTTTATCAAGCCCTCTACCATCGTCACGAAAAACCACAAAAACTCGTTGCCCTGCCTTACGTATCTCTACGGAAATTTCTCCCACAGGGTTTTTACCCATCTGCTCTCGCATTGTGGTATCTTCCAGTCCATGGTCCATAGCATTTTTCATCATTTGTAAAACAGCCATAGAAATCTTTTCATAAATATCTCTAGGAACTTCCGTATCGGCCCCTGATATCTTTACCGTAAACTCTTTTGATAACTCTCGCCCCATAAGGTTTGTAAGCCGCTCCATTTGAGGAATTAAGGCACTAAAATTGGTATATGGTATTTTTTGCTTTCCTTTACGTGTATATGAAATTTGATAACTTGGTCCTTCTGGCTCATTCTCGCTATCTACCCGTGCCAAGAAATTTTTAATTCTTCGCACCACAGCCCATCCAAAATCAGTTATGTCATCATCTGTTTCCATACGTCGCAGTTCTCTTTTCAAAAAACCCGAAACCATTCGCAATAATTGCAAAATGGATTTTAAATCCCCAATAGCCGGATTTTCTTCCTCACGCAAGTATGCGAATAAATCCTCCGCACTATGTGCAGTTTCAGAAATTGACGGGTATCCCATCATAGATGCAGAGCCTTTAATACCATGCATGATACGAAATAAGCTATCTACCTCTTCCCTAGATACCGTAAAAACTTCTGTTGCTGCTTTTTCCTCTATGAAGTTGTCGATTTTATCAATATTTTTCCAAGTTTCTTCCAAAAAAATTTCCAGTAAGAAATCCGGATTATCCACAAACTTCTCCATCTCGTTCGCCTCTCATCTTAAAGTAATACTAAAAGTATATCCCCTTTTCGCATATTTTTCCAGTCGAATTTGAATATTTATCAATAATTTATAAAATAAATTCCAAGCCAGTCTCTTTCCAAGTTTTTCAAAATATCCCTAAACCAAAACATGACAAATCAATTAGTCAATTCTAGTTCCTTACAGCCAAAAATTTTTGATGTTCTTTTATAATCTTCTACGTTTTTTGTGATATAATATCTTTAAATTAGAAAAAAATTATGAGATGAGATGAGAAAATGAAAACAGTAGGCATCATAGCAGAATATAATCCCTTTCATCTTGGGCATCAATATATGATAGAAGAGGCAAAGAAGAAATGTAATGCTGACCGTGTTGTTGTTGTCATGAGCGGCAGCTTTGTGCAACGAGGAGAGCCTGCTTTTTTTGACAAGTGGACACGGGCAAAAGCAGCTTTGATGCACGGTGCAGATATGGTTTTGGAATTACCCGTTTTGTTTGCCACCGCAAATGCAGAAACCTTTGCTTCAGCAGCCGTTCGTATTTTGGAAGACACAGGAATTGTTGATGTACTTTGCTTTGGTTCAGAAAGCGGGCATTTGTCTATGCTACAAGATGCGGCAAATTTTATGATAGATGAAACAGAAGAATTCCGCTCTATTTTAAAGACAAACTTAGATACAGGAATGTCTTACCCTACAGCACGATCCAAAGCATTATAAACAATTTCAAATATCAATAACGAAATTTTAAACCAGCCCAATGATATTCTTGCATTAGAATATTTAAAGGCAATCAAACGCTACCAATGCACTATGATCCCAATGACCATACTTAGAGAAGGTAGTGCATATCATAGCACCACACTAGATACAAAATTTGCATCTGCCTCCGCCATAAGAAAAGCTCTTTTAGACAAGCATATGGAAGAAGCCTTGAAACAAGTGCCTAAGCATTGCTATGATCTATATGCAAAACCCATTTCCTTAGGCGCAGCCCCTGTTCTTTGGAAAGACTATGCCGCTGCATTAAATTATAAATTAAGAACCATGTCACCCAACGATGTGGCAGAAATTTCCGAAGTCGCAGAAGGACTGGAAAATAGAATACTGCGTTCTATTGACGAATGTTATGAAGTAGAAGATATGATATCATTCATCAAATCCAAACGCTATACGCGAACAAAAATACAACGTATCCTTCTGCATATTTTATTGGATATTAAAACAACCGAAGTATCTTACTTTATGGAAAAACCACATTTTCCCTATATCCGTGTTTTAGGCTTTCACAAAGACAAAGCAAATATTGTGAGTGACCTTACAATGCAAGCAAAATGCCCTATTCTAACGAATTTGAAAAAAGCAACTGACATTCTAGACGACGACGGACTACATCTTTTGACATTAGAAAAAAACGCCACAGACATTCACTCAATGGCAGCTCCCAATCCGATGTACCGAACTACAAATCATGATTTCACAGTACCATTGGCTATCCTTTAGCGCACAAGCCTAGATCGTTATAAAAACAAAAAAATGACCACGTGTTTTAGCAAAATATAAACCATATTACCGCTTATAAAACACCTCAAGCAAGCATACATTATAACAATACATAAACGGAAGAAGCTTTCAATATGAAAAAAAATTCCTTGGTTATTCTTTGTGCTTGTTTTTTAATATTTAATTTACTATACTATCCCGAAGCAATGCTTGGTGCCGCTTCAAGTAGCGTTACTTTGTGGTTTAATCAAGTTTTACCTTCCCTGTTCCCTTTTATGGTAGCTTGCGGGATATTATTGCAGATGGGTGCCGCAGAAATGGTTGGTAAATGGCTACAACCTCTGATGAAACCACTTTTTGGGTTACCTGGAATTGCCGCTTTCCCATTTTTCCTTGGGATATTTTCTGGGTATCCCATGGGAGCAAAACTCACAGCATCATTATATGAAGAAAAAAAGATATCCCTTTTACAAGCACAACATATCTTGTCTTTTTCCAATAACCCTGGACCCTTGTTTTTAATAGGAACAGTAGGTGCTGCTTTTTTCCATGCACCCTCTTTTGGCTATCTTTTTTTGATATCCTGCTTTTTAGGTAGCATTACAACGGGAATTTTGTTCCGCATGGCTTATCCCAAAAATATCACAAACTCTTTTCATTTGCACCAAAGCGTCAAACTACCCTCTATAACGGAATGTCTACCCAAAACTGTGGCTGACTCTATAGATGCCGTCACGCAAATCGGCGGATATATTATCCTATTTGGGGTCAGCGTAGAAGCTTTAAAACAAACAGGAACTTTTGATTTAATCGGGAAAATCTTATTTTTCTTACCTGTTTCAAAAGAATTTCTTTGTGGCGTCTTTGCAGGTATTTTAGAAATGACAAATGGAACCTATTTATTAAGTATCGCTCCCGACAATCTCCCTATAAAGCTAATCACATCTTGTGCGGTTGTTGCCTTTGGCGGATTATCCATACTCTGCCAAACATTTGGTATCTTACGAAATGTGCCTATAAAAAAAAGCCACTATATTGTGGCCAAAATCTTCAATAGCCTACTAAGTGGATTTTTTTTCTTTGTCACTATATCTCTTTTTCAAAAATACGCACAAGAAACAGTCCCTACCTTCACACTCAAAGCAGAAACTGTATTCCCTTTTCCTAATTTATACGCAAACTATAGCCTTCTATTTCTCATTTTTGCTTTATGTTTCGCTCTTCGCCAAAAAAACTAATGAATTATTTGCCTAGACGCAATTCTTGGATATTTTCAGCCAATACATTTAGCGTTTGGGCATAGTACTCATCTGTTTTCATATTTTCACTATAAATGACATCTTTCAAATCCTTTAGCTTCGCCTCTGCGTCAGCAAGTAGACCCTCTGCATACTCCATCGCACCAAGACGCATTTCTTTTGAAGTTTTCTTTGCAGAATCAATGATCATGGCTGCCTGCTCATATGCTTTTTTTGTTACTTCGTTATCATCAATCAAACGAACCATGCGTTCCTCGGTATTTTTCATCAATTCATCTGCTTCTCTTTGTGCATCGATCAAAATTTTGTTTCTCTCTTCAATCACCCATTTTGACTGCTTTAATTCATTCGGAAGCTTCATACGAATTTCACCAATAATATCATAAAGCTCCTCTTTATCAACCGATACCTTGTTACTAAAAGGTACAGCTCTACTGCTATCTAAGATTTCTTCTAATTCGTCTAGCAACTGTAAAACAGAATCCATAAGATCTTCCTCACTTTTTATATTTTTCTAAAATAAAAGGTTTAATTTTTTGAGGTACCATAAAATCAATATTACCTCCAAAAATTGCCACTTCTTTTACATTCGTAGAACTCAAACTAAGATGTTCTTCATCCGCTGCCAAAAAAACGGTTTCCATTTCTTTGCCCAATTTCCGATTAATCAAATACATTTGATACTCAACCGCAAAATCCATCGTATTACGAAGCCCTCTTACTGCAATGGTTGCATCTGCTTCTTTGGCAAAATCTGCCAAAAGACCTTTGAAAGATGCAACTTCAACATTGTCCATGGAAGAAAGAACCATTTCTAAATGCTCTTTTCTCTCTTCTACCGTAAACAAAGAACATTTATTAGGATTTTCCAATACTGCAACAATCAAAGTATCAAACATCTTTGCAGCTCGCTCAATGATATTCAAATGCCCTAGTGTCACAGGATCAAAACTACCTGCATAAATTGCTTTTTTCATATATTTTCTTCCTCCAGGCACAAGAACGTCAAAACCGTAGTCCTGTACTCTTTCTCACGCAAAATCCGAAGTCCCGAAACTGACGGTAGGGGAATTTTTGCTGCGTGTTCTGCAATAATATACCCATCTTTACTTAACAAACCGCTTTGAACAATTTCCAATAAGGTCGGTTGCATCATTTCTGCCCCGTATGGAGGGTCCAAAAAAATAATATCAAATACAGCCTTCTCATTAGAAAGCTGCAACAGCGCTTTCTGCATCTCTAACCCAACTATCCTAGCCTGCTTGTCTAACTTGGTGTGAATAAGATTTTGTTCAATCATACGTTGACATTCCAGATTATTTTCCACAAAAACCGCATGTTCTGCACCACGACTCAATGCTTCAATGCCAATTGCGCCACTTCCCGAAAATAAATCCAAAAATTTACACTGCGGTAAATCAAATGCAATCATATTGAATAAAGTTTCTTTTATTCTATCTGTTGTAGGTCTTGTAAACAAACCTTCAACCGTTTGCAACTTTCGTCCCTTTGCCACTCCTGCGATCACTCTCATACCGCATCACCTATTACTTTCAAATTTATTACAGATATTCATACTATATCAAAAAATTGCATAAAATACAATATAAAACTCTTTCAAATTTCTAAAGATTTACCATCCAAAAACTTATCAAACTTCTCCTTTACTCCTCTGTGCTCCTCAAGTTTCAAAAAAGGATCCAGCTGTAACAACTTATCTGCTGCTCTTTGTGCCTCAATTAAAACGGGCATATCTTGATAAATATTTGCAATTTTAAGCTCCGGCAAGCCATGTTGACGTGTTCCAAAAAACTCGCCAGGGCCTCGCAATTTCAAATCCATCTCCGAAATTACAAATCCGTCTTGTGAATGAACCAAAACTTTTAATCGCTCCTTTGCAATCTTTGTTTTCGCATCGCTAACCAGTACACAATAAGACTTTTCACTGCCTCGCCCCACACGTCCTCGTAACTGATGTAGCTGGGCTAGTCCAAAACGCTCTGCATTTTCAATTAACATGATCGTCGCATTTGGCACGTTTATTCCAACCTCTATGACCGTAGTTGAAACAAGTACATGAATGTCCCCTTTTACAAAGTCATCCATGATCTTTTGCTTTTCTTTTGGCTTCATTTTCCCATGAACACATTGAACCTCACAATGGGTTAGTGTTTCTTTTAATTTCTCCGTATAATTCAATACAGATTGAACTTCTAATTTTTCATTTTCTTCAATCATAGGACAAATGACATAAGCCTGTCTACCTTCTCCAACTTGCTTTTCAATAAAATTATAAATTCTTTCATGATAGTTACTACTTACTGCCATTGTGTCTATCTTTTGTCTGCCAGGTGGCAATTCATCAATAATAGAAATATCCAAATCTCCATAAACCATTAAAGCCAAGGTTCTAGGAATTGGCGTTGCTGTCATAACCAATGTATGCGGGTTTGTTCCCTTTTGGTTTAGTGCACCTCTTTGGCGAACACCAAATCTATGTTGCTCATCCGTAATCGCAAGAGCTAGGTTATGATATGTCACATTATTTTGGATAACTGCATGGGTACCAATAATCATCTTCCCTTCCCCAGAAGCCACCTTTGCCAAAGCAGATCTTTTTTCTGCCGCTGTTTGTCCACCCGTTAATAGCACAACTTCAATTCCCAAAGGCCGCAAAATAGCCAAGAATGATTCATAATGTTGTTGTGCGAGAACCTCAGTTGGTGCCATCAAAACAGCCTGGTATCCATTTTGTATCACCCAGTAAGATATAGCCATTGCAATAACTGTTTTACCACTACCAACATCTCCCTGTATCAAACGATTCATGAGCTTACCTGTCGACATATCTTCTTCCAATTCCTTTAACACTCTTTTTTGAGCATTTGTTAATTCAAAAGGTAAGTTGTTTTGAAATGCCAAAAGTAGCTTTTTATTTTTCATCACAATGCCTTTGTTCCCACTTTCGAAATGAGATTTCAAAGAAAATAAAGCTCCTTGTAAAACAAAAAATTCTTCAAAAACCAAGCGACGTCTGGCATCATAAAACCCTTGTTCTGTTTTTGGAAAATGAATTTGTTCTATTGAACTATTACGTTCTAGCAATTTATTTTCTTGCCGTATCCATAAAGGAATATCTTCCGTCAGGCCTCCGTTCATCTGACTTAATGTATCCTCCATTAATCCTCTAAGCATTTTTTGTGATATTCCCTCAACACTGGGGTAAACAGGAATAATTCTTCCACCTGCAAAATGCTCGCCAATACGCTCCCACTCAGAAACAGAAAATCCCTTACGACCATATTTATCTTGTAACTTCCCCGTAAACAAATACCATTCGCCTATTTTTAAAGCTGTTTTCATATAAGGCTGATTGTACCATAAAACACTCATTTCCCCTGTTTCATCGTACACTTTAAGCCTTGTAAAAGCAAAATTCCCCTTTCTAATCGTTTCTCCGTTGCTTTTGCAGCGAGCGACGAAACTACTTTCAACATCCATCTCTATTTCTGAAATTTTGGATAATCTGCTTCTATCTTTGTAATCTCTGGGGTAGTGGGTCAATAAATCCTCCAAAGTGAAAATGTCAAGTTTATTTAATTTTTTCTCTCTTTGTTCTCCCACGCCTTTTAGACTAGAAATAAGATCCTGCCACTTCATCTAAACACCCCATCTATCAAAACCCATCTTTATTTTCTTTTTATTATATTGTTTTTAGTGGAAATATGAAAGCATTTTTTCCTTTCAACCATAATCATTCAAAAAAAGACCGTATAGCTAAATTTCCACTATACGGCCTATTATTTCTTTTATTCTACAGAAATGATATAGAAATACAATGGTTGACCTCCACTTTGGATTTCAACCTCGCATTCTGGATAGTTTTCTTCGATGTAATCGGAAATTTGCTGTGCATCTTCTTCTGTTACATCCGAACCGTAATAAATACTAACCATTTCATGATCCTCTGTAATGGTTTGTTTTAACACTTCTTTTGTACCTTTAACAACATTCTTTTCCACAACGACAATTTCATCATTTAACATACCTAAAACATCGCCTTCTTCTATTGCCTTATCACCAAAAGAAGTATCTCTGACTGCATAAGTAACAGAAATTGTAGACACGGCTTGTATTGCGTCTTTCATTTCCTCTACCATTTCTTCTGCCTCACGGCCTTCTGCATTACAAAGTAATGCATTAATTCCCTGTGGAACCGATTTAGTTGGTACTACAAATAGTTTTTTGTCTTCACAAAGATCAACCGCTTGCTCAGCCGCTAAAATAATGTTCTTATTATTTGGCAAAATAATGATATTATCAGCATTAATCCGTTGAACAGCATTCAAAATATCCTCTGTACTAGGGTTCATTGTCTGACCGCCTTCGATAATTTCATCAACACCGAGATTTCTAAAAATATCAGACAATCCTTTTCCAGCCGAAATAGAAACAAAGCCAATGTCTTTTTTCGGCAAATTCTCTTTACTGTCTTGGACAGGCATTTTTTCCAAAGATACTATCTGGGATGAAGCCGCTGTATCAAAATTAATAATATTAGTATGTTGTTCACGCATATTATCAATTTTCAATCCGCTAAGGCTACCAACGGATAATGCTTTTTCAATTGCCAAACCAGGGTGATCTGTGTGGACATGGATTTTAATAATTTCTTCATCATTCACACATACAATAGAGTCACCAATGGTACCTAAGTAAGATTTCAACATTTGTGTTATGGTTTCATCAGAATTTTTCACATTAATAAAAAATTCTGTGCAATATCCAAAAGTAATCTCTTGGTCTACCGCCGATGCCATAGAAACAAAGCTTTTTACTTCTGTTTTATTTGGTTCTACAATGGCAATAGGTGCATCGTCATTCATCTGTTTTAATGCACCTTCCAAAATATAAAGTAACCCTCGCCCACCAGCATCTACAACGCCAGCTTGTTTTAACACAGGAAGCATATCCGGTGTTTTTTCCAAAACCTCATGACCATATTCAATAATTCCCTTAAGAAATACTTCCACATCGTCCGTTTCTACTGACAACTTTGCCGCTGCCTCAGCACAAGCTCTCGCTACTGTTAAAATGGTTCCTTCTTTTGGTTTCATCACTGCCTTATACGCAGTTTGAACACCCTTTTCCACAGCCACTGCCAATTCCTTCACGCCTGCTTCTTCTAGCCCTTCCAAGCCTTTTGCAAATCCACGAAAAAGCTGAGAGGTAATAACGCCAGAATTACCCCTAGCACCTCTTAACGCACCACCCGCTGTTAATTTCGAAACTTCATCAATCCTCAAAGAACTGCTTTTTTCAGATTCTCTAGCCGCAGCCAAAACAGTAAGTGACATATTTGTACCCGTATCCCCATCAGGCACAGGAAACACATTCATCGCATCTACTAAATGCTTATATGCAGTTAATTCGTTTGCTCCGCCTATAACCATTCTGCTTAGACGCAGTCCATTTAATTTCAAAATACCCACCAATAGTTCCTCCTCATACTCAATTGTCGACTCTGACACCGTCAACAAAGACATTCACATCTTCTACCTCAAGCCCTGCATATTCTTCAACAGAATATTTGACAGTGCTAACGATATTATCCGCGATAGCAGAAATATTGGTGCCATATTCTACAATAATATGCAAATCCAAACT
>JBKEAS010000048.1:0-7910 GCA_047972635.1 Anaerotignum sp. | reverse complement strand
ATTTCCAAAAAGACGGCGAAGTCGTTCTATTCTTTCAAACATTTGCACAGCATCGCTTCCGTCTGACCCCACCATTGCCGATAAAAGCTTCATCTGCTCATGACTTAGCTTTTCCTCCATTCTAATCCCCCCTAACAAGCCTTTTAAAAAGATATGACGTATCAAAAGAAAAAATACCTTTGCCTATTCCCAAAAACTTGTTTACATCATATTTTATAGAGAAAGAAAGGAGATGTTTCAATGTCTTTTCCGAATTATTCGTCCAAAAGAGACGAAAGCAAAACCTCTCCTACATTCCCCTTCACTGGAAACGGTATCGGTATTGCCTTTTTAGATACCGGCATTTCTCCGGTTGCAGACTTTATCGCTCCGAAAAATAGGGTGGTTGCTTTTCGTGATTTTATAACGGGAAAAAGAGGTCCCTTTGATGATAACGGTCACGGCACACACCTCACGTATTTCATGTTTTAATGAAAATAAAAAACCACCATCTTTTCTTTCAAAAAGAAGGTGGTAAAAATACTTTTTTTCTATCTTTTTCTTAAATTATCCTAGCATATTAGGTAAGAAAAGAGAAATTGCAGGAATGTATGTAATCAGCAACAAAGTTATAATCATCAATACCAAGAACGGAATAATGCCCTTAATTACAGCATCAAGCGTGGTCTCACCAACCCTAGATGCAACAAACAAGTTTACCCCCAAAGGTGGTGTGATAAAACCAATTGCTAAGTTTACAACCATGATAATACCAAAGTGTGTTACATCTACACCCAATGCAGTTACAACAGGGAACAAAATTGGTGCCAAAATCATAATTGCACACAATGTTTCCATGAAACAACCAACAACCAACAACAACACATTGATCAATAGAAGAATTACAATTTTGCTATCTGTCATAGATGTCAAGAATGTTGCAACTGTTGTAGGGATACGTCCGAGTGTAAGAACCTTTGAGAAACCAGCAGCGCAACCAATTACAAGCAAAATGGTAGCTGTTGTTTCACAAGCACTTTTCGTTGTCTCTAATAACTGCTTCAAATTAAGCTCTTTGTAAACCAAACAACCGACAAGCAAGCTATACACAACGGCTACAGCCGCTGCTTCTGTTGGTGTAAAGATACCACCGTAAATACCACCTAGTATAATAACCGGAGAAAGAAGTGCCCATTTAGCATCCCAAGTTTCTTTCATCGCTCTATTCCAGCTAAAAGGTTCGTCATCGCCCTTGTAGCCCATTTTTTTAGCATAGTAATAAGAATAACCAATCAATACCACACCAATTAATACACCAGGGATAAAGCCTGCCATAAACAACTTACTTACAGAGCTGTTTGTGGTAACGCTATAAACAACCATTGGAATACTTGGAGGGATAATAACGCCGATAGAACCCGCAGCAGCAATCAAAGCCAATACGAATTTTTTGTCATAACCTTTTTCCAACATAGTAGGCACAACCATACCGCCTACCGCCGCAACTGTTGCAGGGCCGGAACCGGAAATCGCAGCAAAGAACATACAAACAACAACCGTTACAATTGCCAAGCCACCTTGGATACGGCCAAAGTAAACATTTGCAACATTAAGCAATCTTTTAGAAATTCCGCCGCCGCCCATGAGCTCGCCTGCAAAAACGAAAAATGGGATCGCCATAATCGGGAAAGAGTCAACACCTGTAACCAAGTTCTGTGTGATAAATCCAAAGGTTAGCTGATGTGTATATAAAATATAAGATAGCGTTGCAATACCCAAAGAAAAACCAATCGGCACAGTTAAAACCAGGCACAAAATGAGTGTGCCAAAAACAACAAGAGCGATACTACCTGTCATAGCTTAGCCACCTCCTCGGAATTTCCTAACGCTTTTATCTTTCTCCCTATACATTGAAGCTGACGGATGGCTGTCAAAAAGAAACCAACCAAAGGCGCTGCATAAACAAACTGCATCGGAATACGCATCGCAGGAGAAAGCTGACCGCTCCAAGCAATCTTCTGGTATACCGTTATTGCTGTTATTGCAATAAAGAGTGCAAATGCAAACACAATAAATTCACTTAAAATTTCAATATAAGGTCTTACTTTTTTAGGATAAATATTAATTGCCGCATCAATTCGGATGTGTTTTTCACGTCTTGCTGTGTAGCTTACCGCAAAATATACCAACCAAACAAATATATATCTCGCTATTTCCTCAGACCAAACCAAGGAATTAGAAAATACGTAACGCATCACAACTTGAAAAAAGATAATGCCACTCATTAAAAACATCAATGGAATAATAAAAAATTCTTCCAAATGTTCGTTTATGTACTTCATTTTTTTCCCTCCTTTTATTTACAAAGCTTTACAAAGCTTACTCCTACGACTCAGCAGGATATTTTAGCTTCGCTTTTTCTACTTCGCTATATAGTAAATCAATAATTTCTGGATTATTCACTTTTTCATAAGCCAAATCTTTAATACCAACACAAGCTGCTTTAAATTCTTCAATCGCTTCTGGTGTTAATTCAGTATATGTGGTAGCGGGGTAATTTTTGATGTTTTCAAGTGCAGCAGCTTCATATTCAGAACATCTTTCTCTTTCATACGCTACCGCTTCATCGGAAACACGCAAAACAATTTCTTGCTGTTCTGGTGTTAGCTTATTGAATTTTTCATCACTCATTAAGATCATGTAAGGAGAGTAGATATGCTTTGTATAAGTATAATACTCTTGAACCTCACAGAACTTTGTTTGCCATGTTAATTCAGCACCGTTATCCTGACCTTCTACTGTTCCTTGCTGTAAAGCAGTAAATAACTCAGTAAATGCCATTGGTGTAGGATTTGCACCATATGCTTTCCATGTTGCCAACTGAAGTTCATTTTCCATAATACGGATTTTTAGACCCTTTAAGTCATCAACCGAATTTATTTCTCTTTTGGAATTTGTAAGTGTACGGAAAGAGTTTTCCTGCCACTGTAATAATTTGAAGCCCTTATCTTCGAGTCCCGCCGCAAGTGTGTCTCCCAAAACGCCATCAAGCACTTCGTAAACTTGCTGTTTGTTATCATATAACCAAGGAATATCCAGGCAAAAAATGTCATTACTAAAAGCTGCTACTGTTGCGTTAGTCGCCAATACGATATCATAATTACCAAATTGACAGCCTTCTAACAACTCTCTTTCGCTTCCCAAAACATTATCTGTATAAATATCACAGCTTAATGTACCGCCACTTTCTTGTTCCAAACGCATTTTGAAAAACTTGGCAGCATCAATTGTAGCTGGCGCATTACCCAAAGCGTAGATAAAGCGGTAGCAATCACTTGTCAATTCCACCCCTGAATCAAAACTATCCGCTTCTACCTTCGTTTCTACAAACCCAGTTGGTTCTGAAGCAGTATCGGGCTGTTCTACTTCCACTGGTTCTTGTCCGCATGCAGTAAGCCCCAGTATCATAGCTGATGCTAACATAGCTGCTAAACCTTTTTTCAGCATAAAATTCCCTCCTCAAAAGCTCATTGTTTTTCCACTGTTACATAAAATACTTATAAATTCCTTTTTCTTGTTGATTATCTTTCTAAAATCTTGGCCAAAGATAAATAGATCAAAATGACAAAACCATATGACATTGTGAAATAATCATTTATTTTTTTATTATAATCATTTAATTTTATACAGTCAATCCCGTAATAAAGCCGAAGAATTATGTAAAATCAACCCAATATCATTAAAATAATATTATATTTTAACAAAAACTTTATTAAAACATGATATTTCGTGCCCGATTAACATCTTTGTACAAAAATAACCGGGATTTTTTGTTTATTAAATGACGATATTTGTTTGTTTTTCACCAATTATCAAAGAAAATATAGCCTCTGATTTCCACTGCAAACGATATTCTATTTATACATTTAACAAAAATACTAAAAAAGTTAAAAACTTATGCAAACCAACATATACACCATACATCTCAAAATCAACAACGTAAAACAAACAATTTCTTTTTTCATTTCATTTCCCTAATTGATAAAAAATGCTTGAATTTAAATACCTTTCCATACTTTTCTATCATTCAACCATGCTACTTCCAACAAAAAAACACCCCTATTACAAAATATGTAGGACAGGGTGTTTTTCTAAACTCTCATAGCTGTTTTTATTTGACGACATTGTATGACATCAAAATTTTAATAAAATATCAATCAATTTTTGTCATACAAGACAATCAGCTTAAAATTCTATCTAACTGTTCTCTCATTTGTTTCGTTGCCTTTTTCACATCTTCGGTGGCAAACAAAGCCGAAACTACCGCAACGCCATCTACATCCACATCTGCAAATTCCGAAATATTACTCAAACCAATTCCGCCAATTGCAACCACAGGAATATCCACTGCCTCACAAATCTCTTTCAATGTTTCAAATGACACATCGGAAGCATTCAATTTTGTGGTTGTATCAAACATAGCCCCAACGCCGATATAATCCGCTCCTCTTTCTTGCGCAAGCAAAGACTCCTCTATCGTTTTGGTTGAAACGCCAATGATCTTATCCGCTCCAAGTCTTTCTCGAACAAAGCCTGCCTCCATGTCACTTTGCCCAACATGAACGCCATCTGCATCCACAGCCAATGCCACCTCAATATCGTCATTAATGACAAAGGGCACACCATATTTCTTACAAACTGATTTTATTTCTTTTGCTTGTTCTAAAAATGTGTCAAAATCAGCATCTTTTTCTCTAAGCTGAACAAAAGTTGCCCCTCCTTTGATGGACTCCTCCACACAAAAGGCAAGTGTTCTTCCATTTAGCCAAGTACGGTCTGTTACAGCATAAAGCAATAAAGTCTTTTTATCTAGTCGCAACTTTCATTCCCTCCATCAACGCCTCATCATCCAAATTACTCATTGCATCAATAATATAAGTACGATAAGAAGATGTTCCACCAAAAACCGTACGTTCCAGCCTTTCAAGCGCAATTTCTCCACTTAGGCCCATTGCCACCACTGCAGCCAAAGTGGCATCTAGCAAATCTTTGGGATTTGCAACACAAAATGCCGTCACCACGCCGCTAAGCATGCAGCCAGTCCCTGTCACCTTAGACATCAAAGCTTTACCATTATAGACGGCATAACCCTTATTTGCATCAGCAACAATGTCAATCGCCCCCGTCATGGCAATAATTGCACCTGTTTTTTCACTCATCTGTTTTGCAAATGCCATCATCTCATCCAAGTTTTCTTCCGTAACGCAATCAGAAATAGCGGCATCTACGCCCTTTGTCTCCCCGCCTTTACCCCAAAGAGTCTTTAATTCAGACACATTGCCACGAATAACTGAAAAACGCACTTCTTCTAAAAGACGCATTGCTGTTTGCGTTCTTAACTTTGATGCACCTGCACCCACAGGGTCTAAAACCGTAATATGTCCTAGTTCGTTTGCCTTTTTCCCCGCCAAAATCATAGACTCAACCGTACGTACATTCAGCGTACCTATATTAATATTTAGTCCGCCACAAATACTTGTGATTTCTTCTACTTCGGCAACATCATCCGCCATAATGGGCGACCCCCCACAAGCAAGCAAGATGTTTGCCACGTCGTTTACCGTTACATAATTTGTAATATTATGCACAAGCGGTACGGTTTTTCTTACATTTTGAATGATCTCTTTTTTCATTTTGTCCTCCTTAAAATCCTCAAAACTCCAAAAATTTCCCAAAAAATTCTCCACAAGATTTCACAACAAGCAACCCTGCTAACAAGTTTTCTAACATTCTTACATCTAAAATTTGTAAACGTATGCAAGATTTTCACCTTTTTGAAAAAGCATTTTAAAAAAAAGACACTCCCTGTGGGAATGTCCTCATAAACGAAGTATGTTCCCTACGTTGGCATTATCCAAATCAGGTTCTAGGTCGAAGTATTCATACTTCCTCTCAGCCTGTTTACAAGCTCCCTTTTTTCATTACATCTTTTGCTTTTTTTATCATATCATAGTCAATTTTTTTTGTCAAACGCTTTCCTTTGGCACACCTTTTCGATTTTTTTTCATCATTTTTTGAATTTCTTCAAATATGTTTTGGCTTAAAATCGCTTCATGCGTATCTTTCACTACCACCCAATGTTGTTTTGGCACCTCCAAGGTTTTCTTTGATTTAAAACTGATTTTTTGCTCCTTGCCCTGCACCATATGCCCGATATAAACAGGGTTTATAAGTATTTTCCGAATTGTCCCTCCCCCCCATTTCACGCAAGTCTTACGTCCCATATCTTGACCCTTTTGTTTCTTTCTTTCCGACGGGGTCGGTATTCCTTCTTCCGTTAATCGGTCTGCAATTTTTTTGCAAGATAGCCCCGATAAATACATCTGTGCAATATATTTGACTATCTCTGCCTCCTCCCAAAGTATCAGCAAATGATGGCGATCTTTCAAATCTTTTTGATATCCGTAAGGTGCATAATTACCTAAAAACTGACCCATTTCCATCTTTTTTCTTAAAACAGAACGAATATTTTCAGAAAGTTCCTCACAATACCATTCATTGACCAAACTATTAATCTGCCTTGCTTTTTTGTTTTCCTTACTTGCTGTATCGACACCGTCCACAACGCTTACAAAGCGTATCCCCCACAGAGGGAACTTTTCATGCAAATACTGTTCCGACAAAGTGGCACTTCTTGTAAAACGTGATTGTGTCTTACAGAGTATGATATCGAATTTCCCATTTTTTGCATCTGCAATCATACGGCAAAAAGCCGGCCGATCCTCTCGCAACCCAGAATAATCCTCGTCCTCATAAATATCATACAATTCCCAAGCTTTTTGTTGTGCATAGGCAATCAGCATCATCCTTTGATTTCGTATGCTTTCACTTTCTTCTCTCTTTCCATCCTCCACAGACAAACGGCAATATAAGGCGACCTTGGGCATCATTTTGCCCCCCCATATTCTTTCTTATTACCATATTATATAAACCGCCTTCTGCTTTATCCCTATTTCTTTAAAAAAGTCCTCGTCCTTAAAGCCCCATGGTCGCTTACGTGACCCACGTCACGGGAATTGCCTGCGGTAACGGCACGCTTTCAAGCGGACGTTACACGGGAATTGCCCCACAGGCACACATCATTTCTCTCAAAATTTTAGACCAACACGGTCAAGGCAGTTCTTCCCACGCAGTTGCTGCATTAAGATGGATAATGGACAATGCTAACAAATATAATATAAGAGTAGTAAATTTATCCATCGGTTCTAACGACCAAAAAATCAATCAGCCACTAAAAGAAACTGTAGAAGCACTTTGGCGTAGAGGAATTGTTGTAGTAGCCGCAGCAGGAAACCCAGACGGGCGTAGAGATTATAGACCACCGCCACCAATCAGCCCAGCCATCATTACGGTAGGCACTTGGGAGGACCGTGATTATTTTATAAGGCAGAAGCCTTTTTCACTCTTTACGAAGGAAGTTTCCTATATTCCAGACATCTGGGCACCGGGAGAAAACATCGTTTCTGTCCTCTCGCCCGATTATCAGTTTTCTATGCCAAGCCGAAGCCGGGAAAATATCATCTATCCCAATTATATCAGCATGAGCGGTGCTTCCATGGCAACCCCATTTGTCAGTGGTGCAGCTTCCTTACTTCTAGAGCGTTCACCAAAGGCCAAACCAAATCAAATAAAAGCTACTTTGATGAAACTTGCAACACAAAACGAAGGGCTGTTGGATAAAGATACCTGTCTTGCACAACTAGGAAAGGTGGTTTTCGATTAATGGAACGTAACATGGTTTATGAATTGGCAAAAACACTACAGCATACAGAAGGATTGGAACGGGATTTTCAAGAAATGGCTAGCTCATTAAGAGATGTCATTGAAAAAAACTATATCCAAAAAATCCAAATGGCAGCAGGAACACAAAA
>JBKEAS010000279.1:0-4683 GCA_047972635.1 Anaerotignum sp. | reverse complement strand
AAAGGGCAAGCGGTGTTGACGGAACGTATTGAAGAAAAAATAGTGGCAGAGAAAGGGCGGGAAGCCGAGCATGGCACAGATGGAGAAGTTGATGCAACTGGACAATAGCGTGTTGCTCCCTATTTTTGGGGAATATGATATAAACATAAAAAAGATTGAAAAAGAATGTAATGTGAACATTGTAAACCGTGGCGATGATATAAAAATCAGCGGAGAAGAAATTTCGGTACATAAGGCATATAGCGTGATGAACTCTTTGGCTGCCTTGGTACGAAAAGGTGAAGCGATTACAGAACAAAATTTGAATTATTTTATCACTGCAGTAACGGAAATGAATTTAGACGAGGCGGAGAAGGTTTACAACGACCTGATTTGTATCACTGCCAATGGCAGACCGTTAAGACCTAAGACTTTGGGGCAAAAGAAATATATTGACTTGATTAAAAACAATACGGTTGTATTTGGTGCGGGGCCTGCGGGTACCGGTAAAACATATTTGGCAATGGCAATGGCGATTACTGCGTTTAAAAATAATGAAGTAAACCGCATTATTTTGACACGTCCAGCGATCGAAGCGGGGGAAAAATTAGGCTTTTTACCTGGGGATTTGCAACAAAAGGTAGACCCTTATTTGAGACCTTTGTACGATGCACTTTATGAAATTATGGGCTCTGAAACATTTTTAAAAAATATGGAGCGAGGATTAATTGAAGTAGCACCTTTGGCATATATGCGTGGACGTACACTTGACAACGCATTTATCGTATTGGACGAGGCACAAAATACAACACCAGAGCAGATGAAAATGTTCCTAACACGTATTGGCTTTGGTTCAAAGGCCGTGATTACGGGGGATTTGACGCAGGTGGATTTGGGCGAAGGAAAGCGTTCGGGTTTGACTGAGGCAATGAAGATACTATCTGGTGTGGAAGATGTTGGAATGATCACACTAACCAACAAAGATGTCGTACGCCATCCGTTAGTACAAAAAATTATTTTGGCGTATGAAAAATTTGAAAACAAGAAGCGGGGTGTTCAAAATGGTAGAAAGGACAAAAGAGGCAGGGACTAAACCTTATGCACAGTGGTTTTTTTTGCTGGTTGCATTTGTTGTGACTGTGCTTTGTATCGGGCCATATGGACAGCAAAAAGAAATGGTTCAGGTGGGGGACGTGGCGACAAAACGCTATGTTGCACCCACAGATACTGTAGATGAAGTTACAACAGAAAAACTAAGGACAGCAGCAGCAAATAGCGTTGGTCCGATTTATAAAAATGATATTTCGATAGAAGAAAATAGTATCAAGCAGGTTAGCGATGTTTTTTCGGAATTGGACAAGGTAATTGTCAGCATGAATGAAGGTGACGATTTCTATCAAAAGGTAGATGAGGCATCTTTAAACCTTCCCGTTGTTTTAAGTAATGACCATTTGTCGGCGTATCATGCGATGCCTTATGAAAGTAGGCGATTGTTTGCGGCTGATTGTATTGAGATACTCAATCAGATTTATGCCGAGGGTTTTTCTGCTGATGAGTTGGAGCAATCGAAGGAAGATGTAAGGGTTTTGGTTTATGATAGTGAGTGGAACGATGTGCTAAAAAGCATGGCATATACTATTGTAACTGCGGCGTTAGATCCAAACTTGATTTTGGACGAGGAAGCCATGGAGGCGGCTAGAGAAGAAAAACGAGCAGAGGTAAGCACAGTACAAATTCGCAAAAACCAAAAGATTGTGGATGAGGGCGAAATTATCACGCAAGATGTGTATGATCGGTTGATTTCACTAAAGCTTGCCGGAGACGGGGAAAACAATGGTAGTGCGATTTTATTTTTGGGCTGTGTGGGCATTGTGCTATTGCTTGTGGGTGCAGTTGGACTATTCTTTTTTTGGGACAATGGGAATGCAGTTTTAAAAAAGAATGAAATTCATATGCTTTTTGCGGTATACATCATGATGATTTTGCTGTGCAAGGCAATGACGTTTGTGTCTGAATATATGCTTATGCCGGTGGGATTGTTTGCGATGCTCATTAGTATCTTGATTGGACGAAGAATGGCACTTTTGATGAACTGCTTTTTCTGTATCGCTGCTAGTATGGTTTATGGCGGTGATGGCACTTTTTTGATTTATGCACTAATCAGTGGCTCTTTTGGGGCACTGATGATACAAAAAACAAACACACGCTCCCTTATGTTACCTGTTGCGTTGGGTATGGCAGGGGTGAATTTTGTGGCTATGGTTTTTATTGGATTCTTTTTTGGAGATGGCTACACGGTGGATTTGCTGATTGCCTCGGGACTTAGAGGGTTGATGGGGCTGGTTGCAGTTGTGATTGCTGTGGGTAGCTTGCCATTTTGGGAAGGTGTATTTGAAGTCAATACACCATTACGCCTTTGGGAATTAACAAATCCTAATAATGAATTGTTGCGTAGGCTCATGATTGAAGCACCGGGTACATATCACCACAGTCTGATTGTGGCGAATTTGGCGGAAACGGCTGTGTATGAAATTGGAGGGAATACCGCTTTGGCAAGAGCGGGTGCGTATTATCATGACGTTGGGAAGCTGAAGGACCCCATGTATTTTGCAGAAAACCAATCGGGGCAAAATTTACATGATAACTTAGAACCAAAGGAAAGTGCGCGCATTATTACGCAACATACACAAGCAGGTGTAACACTAGGAGAAGAATACGGCATCCCCAAGGTTGTTTTAAATTTTATGAGGGAACATCAAGGGACATGCCTCATAAAATATTTTTATTATACAGCGTTAAAAACGTATGGTGCTGAAAATGTGGTAGAGGCGGACTATCGTTATGGCGGGCCTATCCCATCTAGCAGGGAGTCGGCTGTAGTTATGCTTGCAGATACAGTGGAGGCAGCCATTCGTTCCATGCTTGGTAGTGGCAAAACATTTGATGAGGTAGAGGATGTTATCAAGGGTTTGATTAAGGACAAGCTTGATGATGGACAGCTCGACAATAGTGGACTTGCTATTCACGAATTGAAAACCATTCGAAAAGCCTTTTTGAAGGTATTTCATGGTATGTATCACGAGAGAGTGAGCTACCCTAAAAAAGAAGAAATTGAGGCAGCATCACGCATAGAAACGGACACAGAAGAGGGGAAAGATAGTGACAGTATTGATGGATAATCGCACGGAAGAAATTTTTTCTGTTGAACTTTCTGACGTGATTGAAAAATTAATTCGACAATCTTTGGAATATGAGGGATTTGAAAAACCTTGCGAAGTGAGCGTATCAATTGTAGATGATAAAGAAATTCGTCAAATAAACAATCAGTTTCGCAACATTGATCGGGCGACAGATGTGTTAAGCTTTCCTTTGTTGACGTTTGAAGCAGGAGAAGTGTTTGATTTAAACGAGAAGGATGAGGTTCTTTTGGGGGATATTATTATCTCTTTGGAGCGAGCACGTGAACAGGCACTAGAGTATGGACATTCTTTAAAAAGAGAGGTTGCATTTTTAACCGCGCATAGTATGCTGCATCTTTTGGGTTATGATCATATGGAAGAAGAAGAAGAAAAAGAAATGTTTGCAAAGCAAAATGAAATACTCATAAAAGCAGGTATTCCGAGAGAATAAAGGAGATGATTTTTTATGGAAAATCATGAATTGGTTGTATTGGCAAAAAAAGCGATGAAACATGCTTATGTTCCTTATTCGAAATTCCAAGTGGGAGCGGCATTGCTATCAAAGGACGGAGAGGTATACCTTGGGTGCAACGTGGAAAATGCGTCTTATGGTGCCACCATTTGTGCCGAAAGAACAGCCATGACGAAGGCGATTTCCGAGGGCGCACGAGAATTTGAAAAGATTGCTGTGGTTGCAAGCTCTGGAGATTTTGCGTCACCTTGTGGCATTTGCAGACAGTTTTTATATGAGTTTATGCCAGAGGGCGAGGTCATTCTTGGCAGTGACAAAGAGGGGATTAAGGTTATGCGTTTAGACGAATTATTGCCGATGGGTTTCCGTGGTGAAGATATAAAATAGTAATTATCAGATACGTCTTACAGTGGATGAAGAAAAAAAGGAGGAACAAAAATGAGCAATATAAAAGAGCAATTTGCAAACATTGAAGTAAAACCAAATGCGAAAACCATGGAGGAAGTGGTTGCATATATCGAAGAAAACTGGAAAGCGGAAAGAGTGAAGATCAAAGAAAGAGATTATATTATTCATTATAAGGCTGCTATGGAATTTATGAAACAAATGGGCAAAAGCACAGAAGGTGTGCAAGAGGAAATTAGAAGATACGCTCTGCCCAATAAAATTTGTGTTATTTTAGGAATGCAGTCTGAGTATATGACTTCAGAGGCAGGGATGAAATATTATCAAGGTTTGGCTTTAATCAAAGGGCTGACCCAAGAAGATATTGACACAAAAAATGACCGCTGGCTGCAATATATGATGTTGCTAAAGATGCAAGAAAAATGGGCAGTGCAGGAAGCGGAATACAAAGCATACATGGAAGCAGAGAAAGCAGAGGGTCAGGCATGAAAAAATTTCATTCGGGTTTTGTGTCTCTAATCGGTAGGCCTAATGTAGGGAAGTCTACATTGATGAACTGTTTGATTGGGGAAAAAATTGCCATTACATCTAGTAAACCACAGACAACACGAAATAAAATCACTAGTATTTTGACAAAGGAAGATTTTC
>JBKEAS010000268.1:0-2682 GCA_047972635.1 Anaerotignum sp. | reverse complement strand
CCATCTAACAAGTTAATACCATTGAAGTTTGTACCTTCGGAAATACGGTCGATTTCAGATTTCAAAGAGTCAACTTCTTTTTGAAGGTTCGCACGGTCAACGTCGTTATCGTAAGTACCATTTGCGGACTGTGTAGCCAATTCTGTCATACGGTTCAACATAGAGTGAACTTCTGTTAAAGCACCTTCAGCTGTCTGAACCAAAGAGATACCATCGTTAGCATTTTTTGTAGCTGTTTCCAAACCTTTGATCTGAGATCTCATTTTTTCGGAAATAGCCAAACCAGCAGCATCGTCACCAGCTCTGTTAATTCTGTAACCGGAAGACAATTTTTCAAGGTTTTTGCTAACTGCATTGTTGTTTGTTCCCAACTGTCTGTGGGAGTTTAAAGCTGCGATATTGTGTTGAATTCTCATAATTAAAACCTCCATGTTTTAAGTTTTAGGAATGTATCCTTACATTCTCTGTTAATAGTTTATACAAGCAAATCCGTGCACTGATTTTGCTCGAGGCTTGCAACCAGGGCCGCCAGCCCTTATACAACTTCATTTCCTTTTTTGCTGTACAATTATATTATCGGTCGTTTCTTGTAGGAGTTAATAGTTTATTTAAAATTTTTTTATTTTTTTAAAAATTGATATAAATGCTGTTATTTCAAGGGTTTTAATTGCTTTTAAAAGCAAAGGATCACATTTTAAAACTTCTTTTTTAAAGTTTTTTAAAAATTTTTTCAAATTCGTCTTATTCCATCCTATCTATCTTATCTATCTCAATCCAAAAACAGCTCCCCTGTCCTACCTCAGAATTTACTCCATATTTGCCTTCATGCATATCCATAATATTCTTTACGATAGATAAACCCAAACCCGTACCCATCACCGCTCTTTTGTGGATTTTATCAACTTTATAATATCTCTCCCAAATGTGTGGCAAATATTCTGCCTCAATCCCAACACCTGTATCAATAAATTCTACCACTACAGAGGTATGGTTTATCTTTTGCAAGATTTTTATGTGCTTTTCTTCACCGGTATAGTGAATGGCATTATTTAGCAAGTTGTATATCACTTGCTGTATCTTCACTGGGTCAGCGTAAATAATACAGTCAAAATCATTTTCAAACTCTATTTTATACCCCTCGTTTTCCACAAGCTTACATACCCGAAATATCGTTTCTTCTATAATCTTTGTAAGGCTAAAATATGTTTTGTTTAATTTGATTGTACCCGATTCCATTTGAGAAATATCAAGCAAGTCGTCAACCAAAGTGGATAAGCGCTTACTTTCATCCACAATAACCTTTAACTCGGTGTCTGTTATTTCATTTGGAAAGTCTCTCATCATTTCGGCGTAATTATAAATCAAACCAAGCGGCGTACGCAAATCATGCGAAATATTTGAGATCAGCTCTTTTCTAAGTTCTTCCACCTTAGATAGTTCTTTTGATGCAACAGATAGTGTTTCTGAGAGTTCTTTTACTTCTAAAAAGCTATTTTCCTCAATTTTCAAGCTATAATTGCCTTTTGACAAATACTTCGCTTTTTCATTTATATTCACAATAGGCCTTGAAAGCTTTTCAGCCAAAACAAATGCCAAAACAATCGAAATCCCTACCATAAAAATAGCAATAAAATAAAATTCGTACCGAAGGGTATTTATGGTGGCGTTGACAGGGGTTAATTTTGCTTGAATTGTCAAGGCTACTGTTTTACCATCTTTGTTTACAAACGTATGGTTCTTAGTTATAAACTCTGGCGGTCTTTCGCCAAATATACTCATAAAAGGAGGCGGTTTTATCATTTCATTATTTCTAAATGCCAATCTTTCACTTTGCGATTGGCTAAACTCAGTCGGTATCACAACAATATCATGGTTGTCCGCCAAATCTGTCAAAACGAGTTCAAGTTCATCACTATCTATGTTTTCTTCAATTTTACTAATCGCAGTCACAACTTCTTTTTCTCTTACAAACATATAAATATTATCTAAAAGCACAATTTGACAAAGCCATAAAACTACAAGCAGTATAAAGGCAAACATCAAAAGATATCCTACTAATTTCCATTTTAATTTATAATCGTTAGGTTTTCTAAACTTCAAATTTATAGCCAACCCCCCTCAATGTTTTGATCAATGTTCCATACTTGCCTAAATTTTTGCGTATCAATTTAATGTGTGTATCAAGCGTTCTATCGTATCCAATAAAATCGTAACCCCATACCACCTCTAATATTTTATTTCTTGGGACAACAATATTGATATTTTTAATTAGATAAAACAGCAACTCATATTCTTTATTTGCCATCTTAACGACCTTGTCGTCTACAGTGACGGAATATGCCGTTATATCAACAATCAAATCTTTATACCGAAAGACATCTCTTATCTCACAATCATCGACCTTTGCACTACTTCTTCTTAAAATCGCTTTCACACGAAACATCAGTTCTTTGGTGGAGGCTGTTTTGACAACATAATCATCAATCCCAAGCTCAAACCCCAATACCTTATCGTAATCTTCCCCTTTTGCAGAAAGGATGATAACAGGTATATCTTTTGTTTTTCTAATTTCACTAATTGCACCAAAACCATCAAGCCTAGGCATCATGATATCCATGATAATTACATCAATGTCTACCTCGCCACAAACTGCAATGGCCTCTATCCCGTCGCAGGCTTCAA
>JBKEAS010000224.1:0-5235 GCA_047972635.1 Anaerotignum sp. | reverse complement strand
TTTATATTCTCGTTAGTCATATTAATTGACTCCATTTTCATTTTTTCCATTGTATTCTCCTACTATTTTGATATTTTTTCAAGCATAGATACGATTGCTATAATTACTGAATAAACCATACGTCTAATTATATTATATTTAGGCGTATTTTTGAAGACATGAAAGGAAAAGTCTAGCATTATTCTAACTTTCCAGACAGTAGCGTCACTTCGTAATTAACATTATTGGGTACAAATCAAATATGTTTGACTTATTTAACTTTTTCTTTTCCTTTTCACTATTTCTATCAATTTCTAATAGGTATTCAATTATCTTTTTTACGTTCATTATCATTTACCATAAAATAAAGTTGTGGAAATTTAATTCCCACAACTTTATTTTTAATTCTATCCTTCGTCTATATCTTTACTTTTTTTCGTTATAACTTATCTTACAATATTTTCTTTAGCTTGTGTTCATTTATCTAGTAAAGAAGGTTTTTTTCACCAGCTACAACAACACGCCATCATTAGCAACATCATTTTCTGCTTATGAATTAAAATGCTCAAATTTTTTGTGTCTAACCATTATTCTTAGAACAAATATATTCAAACATATCTGTTTGACTAATTGGTTTCGAGAAGTAATATCCCTGTGCTATTTTAACATTTGATTTTCTAAGAATTTCAACTTCTTCTTGTGTTTCTACACCCTCTGAAATTATTTTTGCATTTAAAGATAAACCTAAATTTACTACCGTTTTATAAATCACAAGACTCTTATCTTCCTGTGTATCTTCAAGTAAAGACTTATCTAATTTTAAAATATCAGCATTTAATTTTTTCAAATATATCATAGAAGAATGTCCCACACTAAAATCGTCAATTGCAATTTTAAAACCTGCATTTTTTAGTTTATTTATTTTTGCAAAGGCATCATCATCTGAAAAAAGTTGTTCAGTTACTTCAATTGTTATGTTGTTTGCTTTTACGCCAACAGAATGAACCACTTCAACTAAATCTTCAACGCGCAATTTTGAAAGAGTTAAAGGTGTGAAATTTGAAGAAGCGCTAAAGTTCTCATTAATCAAACCTTCATCTTGAAGAACTTTTAAAAATTCCACAGACTTTTTAAATATGATAAGATCAATATCATGTATCAACCCATTTTTTATAGCAATTGGTAAAAATATATTAGGTGTTATGATTTCACCTTTATGAAACCATCTCATTAAAGTTTCATAACCAACAACTTTGGAAGTATTAATATCAATATAGGGTTGAAAAAATGATACGATTTCATCATTTAAAATAGCCTCTCTTAGCAAACCATCTAAATTGCTTATTGTATTATATTTCCTAAACATTTTGTCATCAATAATACAATAAGCTCTACCTTCTTGTATTTCACTTTTCATGGCAGCACTCATTATATTAAATATTGTATCTACAGAGCTTAAACTATGATTGTGTAACATAAGCACAGTATACTTAGCTGAAAGTTTAACTTGAATATTTCCTACAGATATAACTCTTGAAACATAGCTTATCAAATCTTCTGCAATTTCTTCATTAAATTCGTGCAAAATCATTACAAATTTTGTGTTATCTGTTCTAAATATATCTTTCACACTTTTTTTTGTCTTTGCAGTATCAACAAATTCTTTTAATATTTTATCTCCAACTGCATAGCTAAAAGTACTATTCACTTGCTGTAAATTATTGAATGTAATATACACAAATATTTTATTAGCACACTTTTCTAAATCAAGTTCAAAAAACGCTTTTCTGCTTAAGGCGTTTGTTAAACCATCTTTTTGAATGCTTAATGCAAAATACCTATTATAAAGAGTATCTGAAGTAACATCTCTCAGTAGCATGTCAATTAAATTGTTATTCATTTCATTTTTATAACAAAGTACTTCAAAATATGCAATATCTTCTTCATTTTTATACTTCTTTATTCCTATTTTCAACTTAAATTCATTTAAATCCAATTTCTGCATTTCTTGAAATACTTTGGTCAAATCATTAAAAGAAATTTCCTCTTTCTCTATCACATAAGATACCTCAGCAACATATTCATTCGCAATAATTTGGAAATCTATACCGCTTTTGCCCTCAAAATGAATGAGATCTGCCCTGCAAAATTCCATCGCATCAATATACTGATTATCTACGGTAATAAAATCATCGTCATAATTATACTGTAAAATAGCAAACTTTGTTACCTTTATGGCGTTATTAACTGTGCTATTTAAAAGCTTTAGTGTGTCATTGTTTTTTCTTGTTTTTCTGAATTGGCATACTAAATAAATAATAAAAATTGACAAGATAGATATAATTGTCAATCCTGTCATGAAAAAAACTTCCGACTTATAACTAGTTAATATATCTCTATTTGCTAATGGATAATCTCTATTTTTAATCTCATCCAAAGCTATGTGCTGCGTAGTTTTTTGAATAATAGATGCAAGTAGTTTTCCATTTTCTGTACGAGAAGTCAACAAAGGTGTATCAGAATATATATCTACACTTTCAATAATCCTTAAGTTAAAATCTTTATTCTTATTTACAAAGTAGTAAAATTGATCTTCCGTATCTGAAAACAAATCAATTTCGCCCTTTTTAAGCGCTAAATAAGCATCATCGACTGTAGGATACACATAAAGTTCTTTTGCTGGATACATTATTTTGGCATTATTGTAAGATATGGATTTATCTACTACACCTAGATTGTACTTATATATATTAAACGGCGTATCAATACTTTCATAGCCCATATATACAAAATTGTCCAAAAAATCAATACTTACACTATTTGAAAAATTTATCCTGTGAAAATCTATCCCAAAGCCCACTGCCAGATCAATTTCCTTATTACTTAATTCTTCTGTAATTTTAGAAATATTGCTACTTGTCCTAGTGTTTATAAATTGCAATCCCGTAACAGCCGAAACATTTTTCAATGTATCAACCAATTGTCCAGTAATTTCAAGTCTTTTTTCATCAAGAAAAACATAGGGATAGCTGTCCACCAAATATTCTGTTAATACTTCTGGATTGTTTTGGATAAACATTTTTTCTTCTTCTGTAAAATAATAACCATCCGCACACTTGACTAGCTCAAGGCTTTCTGAATACTTTGTAAGATTATCTTCCTTTATTTCTGTAATTGTTTTATTCACAATATCCAAAAATTCTTGACCAAGTTTTTCATTGATTAAAATTTTATTTGAAGCACTATAAGTTGTAAATCCTTCATTAATTTTATTTAGTCCACTAGCCGAAGCAGTTGAATTTCTAGGCAAAATCAAATAATCTAAATTCTGATTTTTGATAAGATTTCCTACACTATAATCATATACCAAGTTTGGATAATATTGTTCTTCTTGGCTTTTTGTTCCAATCACTTGTTTTTCATCGCTAGAACAATACACACCTGTATTGCCACTTAAAACTTCATAAACATCAATATTTTTTTCTTTTTCCATCCTTGAATATATTTCATACAATGTTGTGGCGAATAATCCCGAAGAATAAAACCCAGCTAATTCTTCATCCGCTTCATCGATTACTACATTATCGAAAACTGTGGTGTTAAATGAAGAAACGAGGTCATAATTTTCACGTGTTCTACGCAATATTTCTTCATCTACAATACTTATCTCAAAATCTATGCCTAAATCTTTTTCTAACTGTAAAAGAGCGTAATAAGCATTACCAACTATATGACCTTCAAATTCATTAATCATAGCATTTTCTTTTGAAATTGCTACGCTTAACTTTTCTCCTTTATATTTTTCAAGGATTTTTAATTCATCTTCTGAAAAAACAACTTCATTGTTATATTCAGCAAGCCATTTATCATTAATTTCATCAATCTCATAAATACGACTTTTGTAATCTTCTACTTGCGTAGTCGTTTTTTCTTTTTGTATCACACCATAATAACATACTGCTGATATAGTACAAACAATGAGCATCATGAATACTATTAATTTTGTCGATTTTTTCATAAATCCCTCGCAAATGTTTAATTACTACACTACCTAGAAATACTCTTTACAAAAAAGAATACTTCTTGATTTTCGAATGTATACTCCTTTGAAGGAATAATCTCCATCATTGACCATTTAAATTCATCATCTATCTTTCTTCTGTAAGAAAAACTGATTACTGATTTTTCTTCTTTAAAACAATCACATATATATGCTTTTGTCGTTTGTCTTAAATATTCTTCTAAATCATCGGTATGTACTTGACCAGAAGTCCCAAAATTTCTAAGCCAATGAAATATGTTATTGTGAAATCCCTTTGCCTCATTTTTCTCTGATTTCAGTATTTCAATAATATCATAAGTACCGTCATTTAAATTGACCTTTAATATCTTTGTATATACTGATTTTAGGGCTGTAAAAGCTGTGTTTTCGCCTCTTCTATCAATCCCCTTATTTTTGTAATACTCTTGTTTTTTCTCATACATCATTTTATCTGCTAACTTTTCAATTTCAGAAAAAGTCAAACCCATGTGTTCGCTTTTCATAACAGATGCAAGAGAAACAGATGCTTGTTTTATAATATTGCCTTTCCAACTAAGCAAATCCTGCTCGAAATCCATTTCTATTTCTATTAATTTGCTTTTTTCAACACGAATAATTGCAACAAATTCATCGCCACCAATGCGATACACGCGGCCATATGGTACAATACATCTTTTCATACATGAAACAATGCCTTTAATCAGCTCATCTCCTGCTGCATGTCCAAAGGTGTCATTCGCTTCTTTTAATTCATTTATATCCATATACATAAATACAAAATCATCGCTAAGTGGCTGTTTCTCGAGCTCTTTTATATCATCCAAGTACATCTTGCGATTATACAAACCAGTAAATTCATCAATATATGATTTATACAGTAAGTTATGCTCTTTTTGTTTTTGCTCTTGAATATTTTTGATAGCAAAAATTACATGCTTTAGATTAGCCCTTTCATCAAGGTCTCCAATTATAAAACTTGCCTCTTTCCAGCTATAATCTTTATCTTCAAACTGAATAGAAATAATATTTTTATCCTTTAATCTGTCATTCAGTGTCGACAAATCTAAAAATTCTTTCATGTTTTCAGCATATGGTGATAATACAAGATATTCGCACAAATTAGTACTGATTGTGTCAACATGCCCTTTATTTCCAATCAAATTTTGAAAAACTTCAACCTTACAATCAAGTACAGAAAAAGAGAAATTTGTCAA
>JBKEAS010000100.1:0-3398 GCA_047972635.1 Anaerotignum sp. | reverse complement strand
CAATTTGACCTTGAAGATGCAAAACCTAAAACACAAAAATTTGTTGTTATATCAAATTGTGGTTTCCCGGGAAATGAAAATTTTGGGATATTGAAGATTTCTTTTTCTCCTTGCAAACCTGCTTTGGAAATTTATAGAAATTGTGGGAAACTTTTGAAAAGCAAGGATGGAAGCGTGCAGAGTGTTGTTAGATTGTATTTGCAAGGCGTGGAGCAAGCGGGTTATGAAATGGCGATGCTTGGTGAGATTTCCGAAGAAACAGAAAATAAGCTTAATATGGAGTTGATGTCCACTTTAGATTATGTAAAATATTTAGGAATGTAATACTTGATTTTTTGTGTTACAATATTTTTGGATATTTTGGAAATTTAATTTATGGAGTGTGATGTAATTTAGTTACGCTAAGGATAGGGTCGGGATTTTTATGGAGGAATAATGTGATTAGAAAATTTCAACATGAAGATTTAGAAACGATAATGAGATTATGGCTAAATACGAACATACAGGCACATGATTTTGTACCGAAAGGATATTGGATAGGCAATTATGTTTTGGTTAAGTCTATGCTTCCTAAGTCAGAACTATATGTTTATGATTTGGACGGTAAAATCAGTGGATTTATTGGAATAGAATCTGGATATATCGCTGGAATTTTTGTATCTAATGAAGCTCAATCAAAAGGAATAGGCAAGAAACTATTAAACAAAGCAAAAGAGGAATATATTGAGCTTAGTATGGAAGTTTACAAAAACAACGAGAAAGCAGTCTGTTTTTACGAACGAGAAAATTTTGTAATCATCAAAGAGCATACTGATGAAAGCACCGGATAGGTGGCATATCTTATGGTGTGGAATGGGAATTAATGAGAGAAAATGGGCTAGGATTTTAGATTAATTAAATCTGATGCCTAGCTAATTTTATTATAAAAAATATCTGCAGTTACTGTAATCTGCTATGTAAATGTGGGTGTTTTCCAGTTTGTTTTTATAAATGGAAAAAAAAAATAAAAATTAGCATTGACAAACTTTTTGTATTGTGTATAATTAAGTTAGTCAAAGATAACTTTGGGAATGAAAAATACTTGTGCCTTCGGGCATTAAAAAATAATGGGAAGTTAGTGAATGCTAACTAGAATAGGAGGCAATTATGAGTATAGCAATTGTAGGTGGAAATGATTGTATGGTGCATCGTTATAAACAATTATGCGAAGAATATGGATGTAAGGCGAAAGTTTTTACTCAGCCGCAGGGGATAAAAAGCAAGATTGGAACACCGGACCTTTTGGTTCTGTTTACCAATACAGTTTCTCATAGAATGGTTCAGAGTGCTCTTTCATCAGTGTCTGATGATACAGCAGTCATTGTGCGTTCTCATTCTAGTTCTTTATCCGCTTTGAAAAAGATTTTAAGTAACCACGCTATGTAAGGAGGCGTCAAATGTCAACAGAAACCATCATTCGCCATTGTGCTCCAACCCTTGCAGGGTTAAAAATAAGCAATCTTTTTTCTTGTAGCTACGGATCGATTTGTGAGTTGTTAAGATTAATTGAAGAAAAAAATGCATTGTTAAATGAAAAAGATGTTTATTTTGCCATGCTAAAAGCACAAAAAGGTACAGCTTTGGTATTGGTATATAGAAAGAAATTATTGGAAAAAACACTTGCGCAAGATGAAATTAGAACTTTTTTGAGCCCATATGGTTATACGGAATTTGGCATTGAGGCGTGCTTTAGCATACTTAAGGAACATCTACTACATTGTGAGTTTCCTCATGAAATAGGCATTTTCTTAGGATATCCTTTGGAAGATGTGAAAGGATTTATTGAGCATAAAGGTGCGTGTAGCAAGTGTGTTGGCTGTTGGAAGGTGTACACAGATGCGAATGATGCTGAAAAAACATTTCGTAAATTTAAAAAATGCACAAGCGTTTATTGCAAAAAGTTTGCAGAAGGATTTGATATTATCCGACTCACCGTAGCCGGTTAATCATTATAGTAACAAAATATTATTTTTAGAAGGGAATGTTTATTATGAGTAAAGTTGCAGTAGTTTATTGGAGTGGTACGGGAAATACAGAGGCAATGGCAAATTTTGTTGCAGAAGGTGCTAAGGCTGCAGGTGCCGAAGTGTCGGTGTTTACTTCTGCAGAGTTTAATGCGTCTATGGTAAAAGAATACTCGGGTATTGCCTTTGGTTGCCCATCTATGGGGGCAGAAGTGTTGGAAGAAGCGGAATTTCAGCCTATGTGGGATGAAGTGAAAAATACATTGAATGGTAAAAAGATTGTTCTGTTTGGCTCTTATGGATGGGGCGATGGAGAATGGATGAGAAATTGGGAAGGCGAAGCTCCATGCAGCATTGCAGATACATATATTTGCAACGAAGCACCAAATGCTGAAGCAGAGGAAGCTTGCAAAAATTTGGGGAAAACAATTTCGGCATAAATTGAATTGAACAGCAAAGGTGCTATACAGGTATAGTGTCTTTGTTGTTTTTTTGATTATATAATCTGTTTTTAGGAGAGTACAGAAATATGGCGTTTATAAAAAACTGATATATACTATCCTACTTTTAGAAAAACAAGAGATAATGTGTAAATATTGGAAGAAAGAAAAGATCAAAAGTAATATATTGACAAATACATGGATAGAGGTTATAATTAGTTAGCTACAACTAATCGCAGTGTTGATGTTTTTATTAAGTAGGTGAAAAAAATGACTTTAGTACAGGCAGAGCTTGGAAAGAAGTATACTGTATCTGGTATTCATACAGATGACGAAGAATTAAATAGTTTTCTTTTTACCTTAGGCTGCTATTCTGGTGAGGAAATCACATTGGTTTCTAAGATTAGCGGTAACTATGTAGTTGCCATTAAAGATGGTCGTTATAATATTGATCAAGATTTGGCACAAGCGATTCTAATTGCTTAGCAAGATAGAACAAAAAAACTTACCATATTTTTTTGGTAATTTTTTTTGGAAGTATAGTTAATCAAGACTAATTCGTTAAAAGGAGAGAGAGTATGAGAATTGCACTTACAGGAAATCCGAATAGTGGCAAAACAACATTGTATAATGCACTTACGGGTAGAGCAGAAAAAGTTGGAAACTGGGCAGGTGTTACTGTCGACAAAAAAGAAAGCCTTATTAAAAATAATTTTGTAAAAGGAAATGAAGAATTAATTGCGGTGGATTTACCTGGTGCCTACTCCATGTCTCCTTTTACTTCAGAAGAAAGCATTACAAGTGCTTACGTTAGAAATGAAAGACCGGATGTTATCATCAATATTGTTGATGCAACAAATTTGAGTCGAAGCCTTTTCTTTACGTCACAGTTATTGGAACTTGGCATTCCCGTTGTTGTTGCATTAAATAAATGTGACATCAATTTGAAAAAAGA
>JBKEAS010000203.1:0-4747 GCA_047972635.1 Anaerotignum sp. | reverse complement strand
TGACGATGCCAAAGAGAGGCTGGCTCCTATGGCATCTCCATCTGGGTTTGTGTGGCCACAAAGTACAATGTTTTGATGTGCCAAAATGATTTCTCTGATTTTTTCTAAAGAATTAATCTTTTCCTTCATCGGCATCTTTCTCCTTTAAATCCTTGGAAATCTGGCTCATCAATTGATCCATATGAATAGCATATTCCGCGGATTCATCCAATTTAAACGTAAATTCGGGGGTAATGCGTAAATTTACTCTTTGCGCAATCAAACGACGGATAAAACCACTGGCATTTCTGAGTCCCTTAATCACATTGTCCTTTTCTTCCGCATTACCCAAAACTGAAACAAATACCTTGCAATATTTCAAGTCCGTTGTTGTTTCTACTCTAACGACACTAGTCATAACACCAATGCGTGGGTCTTTCAATTCCGCTCGTATGATTACAGAAAGTTCTTTCAAAATTTCATCATTAATACGAGAAATTCGTGTGTTGTTTTTCATAATATCACCTAATTATCTGGGTACTTCTACCATAGTGAAAGCCTCTACCCAGTCGCCTTCCCTAAGATCATTAAACTTCTTAAATACAAGACCACATTCGTAACCTGCTGTTACTTCCTTTACGTCATCTTTAAAACGCTTTAAGCTGTCTAAGTCGCCTTCAAAAATCACAGCATTCTCACGGAAGATACGAACCTGACAATGACGTACAAACTTGCCATCCTTTACATAACTACCGCCAATAGAAACGCCAGAAGCCTTAAATATCTGACGAATTTCAGCATGCCCTAGCACTTTTTCTTCGAAAACCGGGTCAAGCATTCCCTTCATTGCGGACATAACGTCCTCAATTGCGTTATAGATAACACGGTACAAACGTAAATCAACCTTTTCTTCATCAGCAAACATCTTCGCAGCCGGTTCCGGACGAACATTAAACCCAATGATGATTGCATTAGAAGCAGATGCCAACATAACGTCGCTCTCCGTAATTGCACCAACACCACCGTGGATAATGCGCACACGTACCTCTTCGTTAGAGAGTCTTACCAAACTCTGACGAACCGCTTCAACAGAACCCTGCACATCGGCCTTTACGACAATGTTTAGTTCTTTCATATTGCCACTCTGAATTTGAGAGAACAAGTCATCCAAAGAAACCTTCTGTGGTGTTTCTTTAATAAGGTCTTCTCTATTTTTAGCAACAATGCTTTCTGCAACCTGTCTTGCCTGCTTGTCGCTTGCAGCAACATAAAATCCATCTCCGGCAGTAGGAACTTGTGAAAGTCCTAAAATTTCAACCGGTGTAGATGGGCCTGCCTTTTTCACACGTTTGCCCTTATCGTCAGTCATGGCTCTGATCTTACCGTAAGCACAACCGGCTACGATCGGATCACCAACGCGCAACGTACCGCTTTGAACAAACACAGTTGCAACAGGACCTCTACCCTTATCCAACTGCGCCTCAATGATTGCACCTCTAGCCTTTTTATTCGGATTTGCACGCAATTCCTTCATTTCAGCGGTCAATGTAATCATTTCTAACAAGGTATCAATACCTTCGTTTGTCGCCGCAGAAACAGGTACGCAAATCGTCTCGCCACCCCAGTCTTCTGCCAACAATTCATACTCTGTTAGTTCTTGCTTCACACGGTCAGGGTTTGCAGAAGGTTTATCCATCTTATTGATTGCAACGATAATTTCAACACCTGCAGCCTTTGCATGGTTAATCGCTTCCACTGTCTGAGGCATAACGCCATCATCCGCAGCAACAACCAAAATCGCAATATCTGTAATTTGCGCACCACGCATACGCATTGCTGTAAACGCCTCATGCCCCGGTGTATCTAAAAATGTAATAGGCTTTCCATCAACCTGCACTGTATACGCACCAATATGCTGTGTGATACCACCTGCTTCGCCTTTTGTCACATCACTTTGGCGGATTACATCCAACAAGGAAGTTTTACCATGGTCAACGTGTCCCATAACTACAACAACAGGAGGACGTTCTTCCAAAACGCTATCGTCTTCTTCCTCTTCAGCAAATACAGTCTCCATAATATCTTGTTCTTCTTCTTTTTCAAGAATAACATTATATTCTTCAGCAATTGTTGCTGCTGTTTCAAAGTCAATGCTCGCGTTGAGAGTTAGCATCTTACCCTTTTTCATAAAATATGTCACAAGATCAGAGCCTTTTTTTCCAAGTATCTCAGCCAAGTCCTTAAGCGAAATAATTTCTGGAATTGACTTTGTCTGTGGCTCAGGATTTGCCGCTCCTTCTTCCGCTTCCAGAGCTTCCAATTCCGCCATAAGCGCTTCTTCTTCTTCTCTTTCACGGCGTCTGCGTTCCAAAGGATTTTCTCTTACCTTTTGCTCTTTTTGCTTTCCCTTTTTGTTTTTATTATCTTTGGCAGTGTCATTGTTGCGGTTCTGGCTTGGTTCCGCTTTCTTTTGCTCAACTTTTTTTGCCTCAGCTTTTGGTGCTTCTTGTTTTGGTGCCTCTTGTTTTGGTGTTTCTTGTTTTGGTGCTTTATTAGCCCCTGTATACAAAGCCTGTACCTTTTGAACAACATCATCTTCTAAAACGCCCATGTGGCTGCTTGCTTCCACATTGATGGATTTCAATTTTGCAATTAGTTCCTTATTTGTAACATTCAGCTGTTTTGCCAATTCATATATACGAGTCTTTGACATTCACTACACCTCTGCTTTCCAAACGAAAAATCGTTTTCCTTATTCATCTTCCGCCAATTCCTTCAATCTTTTTGCAAATCCCAAATCTGTAATTGCAAGTATTGCCCGAAATTCTTCTCCAACTGCCCTTCCAAGGTCATTTTTATCTCCAACTTCAAGAAGTAAAATTTTATAGTATGAGGCTGAATTGTGAAACTTCTTTTTTGTGTTCGCAGAAGCGTCTCCTGCAAGAATTAATAACACAGCCGTTTTCTGACGAATTGCATTTTCCACTGCAACCTCGCCACCAACTAACTTTCCAGCTTTTTTACATAACCCCAAAAGAGAGTAGAATTTACTCATTTTTTTCACCACTAAGTCCACTTAAAAGTTGTTCGTACACTTCCTTGGGAACAGGCGCTTTAAACGAACGCTCTAAACCCTTTGACTTTTGTGCCTTGGTCAAACATTCACCATTAGGACAGATATATGCCCCACGTCCCGGCTTTTTTCCTGTTCTGTCTAAAGAGAATTCGCCCTCGTCATTGCGAACAATTCGAATTAACTCTTTTTTACTTTTCATTTCCTGACATCCGGTACATTTTCTGAGAGGAATTTTCCTTTGTTTCATACTATCACTCTCCGCTTCTTATTCTTCTGTCAGCACTTCTTCGGTAACATCTACCACTTCTTCACCCGCCAAGAAATTCGTTTCTTGTGCCTGTGTTTCACTCTTTATGTCAATTCTCCAACCGGTCAATTTCGCAGACAATCTTGCATTTTGTCCTTCTTTACCAATGGCAAGGGAAAGTTGATGATCCGGCACTACGATTTTTGCACTTTGATCTTCTTTGTTTAATTGAACCGCAACAACCTTTGAAGGGCTTAATGCTGCCGCAATAAACTCTTTAGGGTCCTCGCTCCAGTTGATTACATCAATCTTTTCTCCGCCAAGTTCACTTACAATGACATTGACACGATATCCATTTTGTCCAACACAAGCGCCCAAGGCATCTACATTACTGTCTTTAGAATACACAGCAATTTTTGTACGGCTACCTGCTTCTCTTGCAATACTCTTGATTTCAACCGTACCGTCGTGTACTTCTGGTACTTCTTGTTCAAATAAGCGTTTTACCAATTCTGGATGCGTTCTAGAAACAAAAATTTGAGGTCCTTTTGTTGTTTTCTTTACTTCCAACACATATACTTTCAATCGTTCCATAAAGTTATATTGTTCGCCCGGAATTTGTTCATTTGATGCTAATACTGCATCTATCTTTCCCATCTGCACAATAATATTACGTCTGTCTCTTCTTTGAACAATACTCGTTACGATTTCTCTCTCTTTTGTGATGTATTGGTTAAAAAGAATTTCTCTTTCCGCTTCACGGAATTTTTGCACAACAACCTGTTTTGCTGTCTGTGCTGAAATACGTCCAAAATCTCTAGGTGTCACCTCTAAGTCAACCACATCACCAAATACATAATTCGGATTTAATACCCTTGCAGCCTCCAAAGAAATTTCATTTTGTTCATCTTCAATTTCTTCTACCACTGTTTTTTGTGCATAACAAGCCACATTTCCTGTTTCTCTGTCAATGACAACTTTAATATTTTGTCCGTTTCCAAAATTCTTTTTACACGCTGAAACCAAAGATGCCTCAATCGCCTCAAAAATCACTTCTTTATCGATGCCTTTCTCTCTTTCAATCAAATTCAAAGCATCCATAAACTCTGCTCTATCCATTTTTCCTACTCCTCCTCTAAAAAATCACTGCCAAACGTACACTAGCGACTTCTTTTTGTTCAAACGCTATGATGTTATTTTCTTCATCTTTTATAGAAATAATTCCATTTTCCAGTCCTAATAATTCGCCTTGGAACTGCTTTTGACCATCTCTGGCTTTATACATTTTAATATCAATGATTTCACCACGATACTTTTCAAAGTCTGATTGCTTTTTCAAAGGCCTGTCAATACCCGGAGAACTTACTTCTAAGATATATGCTTGTTCAATCGGATCTTCCGTATCAAGCCTCGCTTCTAATTCACGACTAATGCCTTCGCAGTCT
>JBKEAS010000202.1:0-15124 GCA_047972635.1 Anaerotignum sp. | reverse complement strand
TTAATTTCTATCCTTCTGTTCACAACAGAAATTCGAATTGTGTTCATAATGATCATAACAGAAATCACACCTAATATTAACATCACTAAAATACTAGTAACATTAAATACTTTGTTGGATTTCATAATCAACTCTGTTTCTGTCTGTCCATGACGTATATTATCAATACCCTCAACATTTTTTAATTCTTCTAAGACAACGCTTTGATTTTGAATGTTGTCTAATGTGATCTGGAAAGAATGTGACAACGGATTGTTCGTATCATCCAACCCTTCGAATATATCCTCTTCCGCACCCCAATCATCCTTTAATGCGCTCAAAGCATCTTGAGGCGAGATATAAGTTACACTCAAAACATGATCAAACTCAGCTATTTGGTTTTTCATTTCTTCCACTTCTTCACTGGTAGGTTCGCCACTAATAAAAACAGAAATACCAATGGAATCCTCCATTTGTTGCAAAATATGTTGCAAGTTAGACGCAACACAATATGAGAAAGACATAATAGAGATACATGCCATAACTGCCGCAATTGAGGCCGTTGTCATAAGCAAATTTTTCCTTAAACCACTAAGACCTTCTCTTAAATAATATTTAATTGTACTAGGCCTCATCGCTATAACCACCCTTTTTATCCCTAACAATATTTCCTTTATGTAATGTTACAACTCTTTTTTGCATTTCATCAACGATATCTCTGGCGTGTGTTGCCATTACAATGGTTGTTCCACGCTTATTAATATCGTCTAGTAGTTGCATAATTTCCCTTGCCGTTTCCGGGTCAAGGTTACCTGTCGGCTCGTCGCAAATTAAAATAGGTGGATTGTTAACAATCGCCCTTGCCAAAGCCGTTCTTTGTTGCTCCCCGCCAGAGAGCTGATTGGGATAGCTACGTCCCTTCGTACCAAGCCCAACCAATGCTAAAACCGCAGGCACATTTCGGCGTATAATACGACTTGGTGCCTCAATGACTCTCATTGCAAATGCAACATTCTCATATACCGTTTTATTTGGTAATAGACGGAAGTCTTGAAAAACAACTCCCAAATTACGTCTAAGGTAAGGAATTTGACTGCTACTTAATTCGTTCGTTTTAACACGATTGATGTTAATTTCCCCTGAAGTAGGATCCAATTCTTTGAGTAATAATTTAATCAAGGTAGATTTACCCGATCCACTAGAGCCCACAATAAATACAAATTCGCCCTTTTCAATATGAAGATTTAAATTCTCCACTCCTCGAGAGCCATTTGGGTATATTTTGCTTACGTTATTGAGCCAAATCATTAACGTATCTTCCTTTCTTTGTAAAAATTTGAAAAAGCAAAAAATATTTTTCGACTTTTTTCTCCATAAAGTATTTTAAAAGTATAGCATAAAACCTAAACACGAACAAGTCAAAACCTTGATAAGCTCCGCTATAAATGATTAAAATGCTATTAGCACGCAAATATCATTTCCTTATTGATGTCATTCAATACCATTTAATCCGTCTAAATGAACCCTACTATATGATCATATCCCAATACCATCTTTCATAAAAAAAAGGTATCTCCTAGCCTTCCGCTGTGAGATACCTTTTTTAAAATTTACACTTAAAATACTTTGTTTCCTACATTAATAAGACATTCTGTCCATGTAAATCATATATTTGCTTACCATCAACGTAATTTTGAAAATAATTGCATCGTCAAAATTTCTCAAATCCAAACCAGTCATTTTCTGCAACTTATCTAGTCTATACACCAAAGTATTTCTATGGATGTATAACTGACGGCTTGTTTCAGAAACATTCAGATTGTTTTCGAAAAATTTATTGACAGTTGCCAAAGTTTCTTCATCAAAGTCGTCCATCGTCAAACCATGAAGCACTTCTTTGATGAACATACGGCAAAGAGGCAACGGCAACTGATAGATCAAACGACCAATTCCTAATTTTTCATAATTCACAATATATTTGTCTACTTCGAAAATCTTACCTACTTCTAAAGCCATTTTCGCTTCTTTATAGGAGCGTGAAACATCCTTCAAATCTGTAACAATGGTACCGCTAGAAATATAAACACGGCTATTGGTTTCTGCATTTAAAGTTTCTTCTATGCTCTTTGCAAAACGGTCCACCTTGTCTGCAGAATCTTTGTCGTTTAATTCTTTGACCAAGATAATGCTGTGCTCATCCACAGCAGTAACAAAATCTTTTGTTTTTGCCGGAAAAACACTTCTTACAATCTCAACCACATTCATCTCTTTGTCAATATTTGTTTCAATCAAATATACGATACGATAAACATTATTTTCAATATGTAACTTTTTCGCCCTACTATAAATATCTACCAAAAGCAGGTTGTCAAGCAACAAATTCTTAATAAAATTATCTTTGTCGTATCTTTCTTTATAAGCAACAAGTAAACTTTGAATTTGGAATGCTGCAATCTTACCAATCTGGTAACCCGCTTCGTCCTCACCTTTAACTTGAATGACATATTCAGGAACACCATTGTCATAAATTTTAAAATATTGGTATCCTAAAATCAACTGACTCTCTGCAGGAGAACTGATAAAATTCTCAACAGCGTCAATCTGTCTGCCAATCATATTTTCTTCTGTCGTAGCAATCACTTTGCCTTCTTTTTCTACAACACTGAGTTCCTTACGTGTAATGTTTTTTAATCCGTCAATTGTACTTTGCAAAATCTGATTAGAAATCATTTGCCCTCACCTCGAATACATATTTTTATGTCTATTATGCTAAATCTTCCATCTATACCAAAAAGTATAGACTGTAAATATAACCAAATTTTCAATGCTTCATTTTTTGATGAAAATACCTAAACTCATTTTATAACAAAATCACAAAAAAATAAAGAGATTTCGTAAAAAAAACAGACAAAATCTCTTGAAATCTAAAATATGCATAAATACAGCTGATTTTTTTATTTAAACTGTCCGATACGGACTCATTTTTGTATCAATTTTAATGCATTTCATTGTCGAAAATCAACTTCTTTCTACTCCTGTGTTGCCTCTTCGCCTAAAATTTCCCGAATATCAGTAATCAATAAAATAGCATCTTTATCCATATTCATAATAATACTTTTCGCACCTTGGATTTCTTTTTGCGAAAAAATACAAAAAAGAATATCTTTCTTCGGCTCCCCAAGAACACCTTTTCCGCTAAAGGTCGTAACAGTCCTCTCTAATCGTACATTTAATGCCTCACCAATCTCCAACACTTTATCAGAAATGACAACTGCTCCCCGAACCACGTCACCACCTTCTAGAACCCACTTTGTGCATCTCTCAGAAATAAAGACAGAAAGTATTGCATACAATCCCTTTACTCCACCAAACATAACCATACCAGACAAAATGATAATGGCATCCATAATAAATATTTTTTTAGACAAGGAAGGCCTATGCCAAATTTTTTGCAACAAATACGCTGCCAGGTCAACACCTCCTGTGGTGGCGCCACACCGCAAGACCAATCCCAAACCAGTTCCAACCAATACCCCACCATACACAGAAGATATCATTAAATCATTGGTGTCAAACGTAATCCCCTGAGCCAAAAATAACATCAAGGAAAATAAAAGAGAGGTCATAATTGTTTTCGCAACAAATCGACCTCCCTGCATTTTAAAAGCAGCTAGAAAAAGAGGAAAGTTTAACGCAACATTGGCAAACCAAAGTGGTATAGAAAAGGCAAATCTGGCAGTGGTAAAGGCATTCAGCATAATCCCAATACCTGTCACTCCGCCAGCAACCAACTGTGCCGGTTCCAAAAAACACTGAAAACCAATTGCCATAATGCCTGTTCCTATAATCTCTAAAACCAATTCCTCTAACTTCTTAACATTCATATGATTATCTCCGCCTTCTAAGTTTTAGGACTGTGAAAGCAAAAATAGGTAGCTGCAACATTCTACGCCATCTTGTAGGTTGTGTAATTAAGCGATAAAACCATTCCAAGCCAAGCTTTTGAAAAATTTTTGGTGCACGTTTCATTTTTCCCGCCATTACATCAAAACTACCACCAACACCAATGGATATCTTTGCGTCAAACAACCGCATATTTTCATAAATCCATTTTTCTTGTTTTGGTGCACCCAGTCCTACTAACAGTATGGACGGAGATAAATTTTTTATGTCACGAATAATCACTTTTTCTTCAAGATTATCAAAAAATCCATTGTGATAGCCAACAATTTTTAGCCCTGGATATTCTTTGGTCATTTTTCTGGCAGCCTCTGCCGCAACGCCGGGTGCTCCGCCAAAAAAATAAATTGTTTCATCTGTCTTTGCTAACTCAGCAAATAATTTCTGGGTCAAATCATATCCGGCAACACGTTCTTTCAACCGGATCTGGCTATATTTCGATGCCCAAACCACACCAATTCCATCAGGCACCACCATATCCGCTTCTTGTAAAATAGACATCAGCTCTTTATTCTTTTGGGCCTGCATCACAATCTCAGGGTTCGGCGTACAAATGAAATATTGTCCCTGCATCTTTAAAAACGATTTAACCCTTTCTACCGCTTCATTCATGGTCACTGCATCAAAGGGTACACCTAGCACATGTGTAATCTTTCTCATTTCTTCCGCCCCCTTTCACGTTGTAAAAGCTTCGCCAAATATTTTTCATTTTGATGTGCCATTTCCTCTAGCAAAGCCTCTTTTTCAGACAAAACATTGATATATTTTTCTCTGTCATGGATAATATCGTCAACTGTTGCTAATGTCTTATCCATATCAAAGTCTTTAAGCCTTCCACCGCTAGGCATTTCTAATTTTTCCAAATAATATTCAATTTTTGGATCATAGATAAATCCAACAAGAGGCACTCTTTGCCTTGCAGCAAATATCAAGGTATGCAAACGCATACTCAAAATAAAATCTGCTAAGCTAATCACGCCCATAATTTCATAGGGCGAATAATTGTTTTGTAAAATGTACGCATCTTGTTTCATTTCTTTACGTACTTTTTCACTTACTGTGATATCATTTGGCATCTGCATTGCCAAAAACACTATGGTTCTATCATGCTTTTTAACAATCGTATCGCAAAGTGAAGCAAAGCGTTCAATAAACCGATCCATTTCTTTCCAATTTCTTACCGAAACAACAACCAACGGCTTATCCATAGGAATGCCTTCATTCTCAAGAAGTTGTCTTGCTTCTTCCTTTGGAATACTATCCATCGTAAACACAGGGTCAGCAGTTACAAAACACTTCTTTGGATTTACTCCCATAGAGAGTAATTCCTCGTAAGAATTTTCTTCTCTTAGCGTAATCAAATCTGCACGATTAACCACCTGTTTTACCAAGCGTCTATTTCTTTTGCCTAAAACCGGACCAATGCCGTTTGCATAGAGCATCACCCGTTTACCCATTAGCTTTGCAGCAATAGTAATAGAGAGATAATACATCAAAGACCTTGTACTAGTGCTGTCTTGTAGCAAGGAGCCCCCGCCGCTTAAAAGCACATCACAACTACGAATGGCACGCAACACATCCAAAACACCAAAGCGATATACCGCCTCAATTCCATACTTTTCTCTTGTTCCTGTCGGATTGTTAGAGAGCACCGTAATATGATAATTCTCTCCCATTTCTTGTATGTTTTTGTGCATCGCAATCATAATCGCTTCGTCGCCTGTGTTATTAAAGCCGTAATAACCGCTCATCACAACATGATACTGTGGTGTGTGTGCTTCCTGCCATGCAAAGTGGTACGTACTAACACAGTCTTGTGCCATCTTACTTACCGAATAATACTCAAAAATAACCTCTCTACCATAAGCACCCGCCTGTTTTCTTTGCTCTGCTGTCATCTCATTAAAGGTACATATCACATCTTGGTATAGCTGCTTTTCTGTTGAAAGGTCACAACCACGACAACAAAAATTATTTTCTTGTGCAAGCTCCAACTTATCTTTACCAAAAATACCAATATACCCTTCATTTCCGGCAACTATTGTTGTTTTTCCTGCGGCCATAGCCTCCAATGCCGCACGGCTAACACCAACAAAAACATCTGCCACCGCTGCCAATTCGTTGATATCTGTCCTTGCACCAGTCATGCTGATACAGTTTTTTCCAATTTGCTTATTTGCTTCCTTACTTTTTTCAAGAAGTTCGTCATAAACATCCCCACCACCAACAATAATCATCCTTAAGTTAGGGATTTCCTTTTCAAGTGATGGTGCAAGAGAAATCAACTGCCTTGCAACCAAAGCACGGCTTTCGTCCATACGGCTGACATAAACCAAAGTCGGTTCTCCCTCTTTCAAGCCAAACTCTTTTCGGATATGAGTTGTATTTGTGGATGGCGAAAATTTATCCGTATCAATACCATTGATGGTCACAAATATATCCTCATTCCGTACGTGATAATTCTCAATCAAGTACCTACGGATATCCTCGCTTACAGCAACAACCTTTTGTCCCCAATTGGTAAGATATTTCAAGCCCATTCCTGTGTAAAACACCCAGTGGGCAGAAGTTACAAATGTAAACTTTTCTTTCTTTTGTAACATACCGCAAATAAATCCAGGAATTCTTGCATGAGAATGAACGATATCAACCTTCTCTTTACGAATAATTTTCCTTAGCAAAAAATAAGACTTTATAATCTTAAATACATTTCTTTGGTGCATAGGCACTTTGTAATGCTTAATTCCTGCCTCTTCAAGCTCTTTTTCGTAAACACCACCATTTGATGCAACAACAATATCAAATCCTTGCTTTTTCAATTCTTTCGAAAGTTCGACCACATGGGTTTCCGCTCCGCCAATCTCCAGACCCATTAAAGCCATTAATATTTTATATTTCATATCCATCCCGCCCGTCACATTTCAATATTCGTAACTTTGATTACTGGTTGTGCATACTTTGTAACTGTATCCATTTCTGAGTTGACTTTCAACTCTACCACACCATCCACAAAATATCCGTTCTCTTTTTCAATCACAGAACCTTCAATTGTCATTGTTACTCTATAGTAATCGGGATATTGAACCCGCATCACTCCGCCTGTGCCGTCGGGCAAATTATGAAACAAAGGTTCATATGAAACATCCTTAATCTCACCAATACAAATGCCCGTTTTTTCATCAAAAATCAAATCTCCAACGTGTAACGCTTCCACGGTAGGCATTTTAACCTTATCCACAAAAGCAGTATACGCAGTCTTTGGTGCTGCCTCACTAAGCTCAGTCACCTCAGTACGATTGACAACGCCAATCTTTATTACTGCCAAAACAGCCACTGCCACTAGCGTTAGTATTATTATGATATCTATCAAATTCGGTCGTTTCTTTGCCACCTCACTCACCATCCCTTACTTCGACAACAATACCTCCAAAAGCATATCCCTTGCCGGCTAAATTCAAATTCATACCAACCTTTACGGTAGTGCCTTCCACAGTAATATCCCTTTCTGTTTCAGTTCCATTTCCTTCAACCGTCACAAAAATATCACTATAGCCCTCTGCTGGCAATTTTTGATACGCACCAATTTCTTTGCTAAAAACAACTTCGTTAAATGGCTCAGAGGTCACCTCTTTTACAACCCCCAAATAATCCGAAGTCGAACTATTATACACCTTGTCCCCAACAATTGGCATATCTGCTGTTTCATCCAAAACCTCTCGTCCTTGCACAACATAAGTATAAGTTTTCATCGTAGCAGTATCCTCTTGTCCACCACCAAAAAACATCCTAAAGCCGATAAATCCGGCTAAAAGTAGCAATAGGATGAAAATGATATCCACAATATTGAATATCCCAAATAATTTCTTGTTTCTCATCATTTTTTCCCCTCCAAATAAAGCCGTTCAATCTTCGCTGCCATCACAAAAGCCGTAAAACGCTCCATTGTCCAATTTCTCGCATTCATCCCCAACCGCAAATATTCGCCTTCATTCGCCAAAACTTCCATAATGCGATCAGCAAGATCCTTCCAGTCACCCACAGAGACTAAATACCCATTTTCCCCATGACATATCACTTCATTCACACCGCCGCTGTCCGTACCAATAGCCGGAATGCCTGCACTCATCGTTTCAATCAGCGATAGGCAAAGAGCTTCTTGTGTTGAAGTAATGACATTCAAATCCAAAGCAGACTCTAGTCTTTCAACCTTTTCCACAAAACCTGTAAAAACAACATTGCCGGCAATCCCTAAAGCATTTACCTGTTCTTCTAAAGAATTTCGCAAGCTACCATCTCCGATAATGTAAAAACTGATATCTTTACGAAATCTCAAAACTTCTTTTGCAGCAAGCAAAAAGGTTTTATGATCCTTCACTTCTTCTAACCTTGCAACAATCCCAACCGCTTTTTTTGTTGGGTCTCCGCCGTAAGACCAAAGAATGTCGTTCCTTTTCTCTGCCGAAATGGGTACAATGCCATCTATCCCATTATAAATCGTAACAATTTGCGACGCTTTTGTACCGCCCTTTACCATACTTTGCTTTACCGCCTCGCTCACGGCAATAATGGTATGGCTATAACGCTTGTTCACAACCCTTCTTACAATTTTTTTAGGTAACGACCTTGTTGGCAACTCCATGCAATGCTTGGTGTTGATAATTTTCTTTATCTTCGCTTTTTTTGCTGCCATTCTTGCAGTAAGGCTCGCATGGGTATGGACAATATCCGGCTTTTCTTGCCTAAATAGCTGATAGAGTGTCGCTTTTGCCTTCTTGTCATAAGAGCTATCGTCCATATCCTGCACTGAAATTACAGGAACTTCCAATGCCATCACTGCCGGCTCAAGTGCACTTCCGGTAGGCAATATCACCCATACCTCAAAACGCTGTCTGTTATAATACTTCAAATAATTCAAAAGCCATCTTCCTGCTCCGCCAATGTTGCAATCCGTCAAAACATGAAATACTCTTATTTTTCCTTCCGCCATTTTTGCTCACCCACTCTCACGCTCGCCATACCAATGCCCATAAAGCACCAAAACAACAAAACAATACTATAATCAAACCAAATATAGTCTGTCATTCCTTGTAATAGTAAACCTGCAAATCCACCAAAAAATGCCGTCAGTAATACATGAAAACGCTTTGGCACGCACTTCATGCATCCATATAATTTTTGGAAAAAGAATATAAAAAGCAATACCATCATTCCAAATCCCAAAAAGCCCAATTCAATCAATTCTTGCAAAAATAAGTTATGCACATGAAACGCATTTGCCGCTTCGCGGGAAAATAACGGATACATCTCATTAAAAGAATTAACGCCAGTCCCCGTTAGCCAAAATTGCTTCACCATGTCCAACCCAGCCTCGTAAATCGCCAAGCGGTACTGCGATGAGGAGTCACTCATCGTCACAGAGCTTAAAAGCCTAGCCCAAAGTTCTTGTGGCAGTATAAAAGGCATAGCAACCAACCCCGCTATCCCAAGCGGTATCAATCTGCGTTCTGCCAAAAGCACAAACAAGCCGGCGGAAAACATCAAGCCTAGCATAGCCCCACGGGAATTTGTCGCCAAAAGCCCCAAACATACGATGCCAAAACACACCAAGTAAAATAACCTTCCAAACCAGTTACGTACTTTCCAAAGCATGCCTGCCGCCAAAGAGCCAATCAGTATCAAATACTCGCCCAAAACATTCGGATTATTGAATGTTGCATATGCACGGGTGCTGATATTAAAACTCTCTGCATCTACCCAAGCAGCATCCATTTCAACGCCAAGTACATATTGGGCAACTGCGTAAAGTGCAATCAAAACACCTGTAGAAATCAAAACAAACAAAACAAAATCCAATTTCTCCTCTGTATCAATACAGTCTTTTGCAACAAAAAACATAGACATAAATAACAGAAAGATCGCCATAACCTGTAACGCTTGTGGAAAATTATAACTTGTAAAACTTCCATAAATCATACAAATTCCAAAAAGCCCCAAAAATATGCTAACTAAGCTTGTTCTCTGTGCGCGAATACGTCCCATAAAAAGATTAATGTCATACACCCCAAGCGTAATCAGGCAAAGTAACGCCAAAAGCATAGTTGGCAAAAAAGGAATTGCGAAAAAAACAGTAGCCAAACACAAAATTAAAAAATTTTGATTAAATATCCGCAGAAAAAAACTTTCAGAAGCCGCCATGGCTAGTACGTTTTTCTTTTCCTTCGTAGCCCTTGCCGACAACATCGTAATCCTGTGCCACGTTCTGGGAATGATCGCCCTCCATGTACCGATTGATTTGTCCCAATTTCCACGAAAAAAGCCTAAAATACCGCTATCCAAAAAAACTTGTCCGACACATTCACAAATCTTATGGTAACACGCATACGTGATACTGCTCATCCAAATGGCAACTAGCCTTAATACCATTTTTTCCAAAACCTTAAAACAAAAACTATCTTCAATCATCAAAGATATCCCATAAAACATATGCATATATACTCTCTATGTTTTCTCACTCTTTCCCTTATGCTTAACTCAAGATTTTCCAGTGCCTCTATTTTTAAGTTTCTTAACAAAAGCAAGCGCCATCTGGCTTTCTTCAAGCCTTAAGAGTAATGTTACTGCCATATATGTCATAGCACCGACGCCTGCCGGAATAACTAGCAAAACTGTACGCCCAAAAGGTGCATCTCCTACATGTGCCTCGACAAATCGAAAACTTGCTATAACCACAAGTAACATAAATCCGGCACTTATTAGCATCTTGAAAAGACCAAATACCAATTTCTTATTCATAATATTAGGATAACGCCTAATGGTTGGCACAAAAAGCACCATAGCAGATACCACCGAAGAAACCGCCGCAGACAAAGCCAAACCACCAAGCCCCATAGGCTCAATCAACAAACTGCATAATACCGCATTCGTAATCACCGCAACAATCCCTGAATAAAACGGCGTCTTTCCATCTTGATTTGCATAAAACGCTCTGCTTAAAATGGTCTGCACACCATAGCCAATCACACCAAGGGAGAAAAAGAAAAATGCCGTCGCCGTTAGCGTCGTTGCGTCTGCACCAAAATCTCCTCTTTGATAAATCAGTGCCACCAAAGGACGACTTAAAACCATCATGCCAAACATCATCGGGATAAGAAAAAACATCATCGAACGCAGAGTAATTCCAACCGTATTTGCAAATTCATCTCGATCTTTCTCATCAGAGATACGAGAAAGCTTTGGAAACACCAAATTTGCAATTGCCAATACGAAAACACCAACAATAATGGTATACAAATTATTTGCATATTCAAGGGCGCTTACACCCTGTTTCCCGTCATAAAGCTGTGAAGCAAAACGGCAGTTAATCATAAAATTAATTGGCTGTACCCATGTGCCAATCATAACAGGCAACATCAACCTACCAATTTTTCTAACCCCTTCGTCACGAAAACCAAAATCAGGTTTGTAGCGGTATCCTTTTTTGTGCAACGACGGTATTTGAATAAAAGCCTGCATAGACCATCCAATCAAAAAAGCTGCCGTCAAACCATAAATGCCAAACCTATCATTAAAAAAGATAAAATACAAAATAATAATCACATTTGAGGCAACGCTAATTGCTGCCGGAACATTAAATTCATCTAAAGATTGTAAAATCCCTACAAAAGAAAATGCAATTGCCGTAAACAAAATCGTTGGAAACAACATACGAGAAAGGGATATGCTTAACCTTGCCGTTTCGGCATCAAATCCATTTGCAAACAACCATACAAATTGCTCCGCAAACACAATCCCAAAAAGCGTCATAACCAATGTTACGGTCATAATAAGTGTAATAAATTTATTTGCCAAAAAAAAGGCTTCTTTTTTTCCTTTTTTTTGCAAATATTCGTTAAAAATAGGAATAAAACTAGCCGAAATTGCTGCTGCAAAAACAGCATCGAAAAAAGTCCTTGGAATACGGCTGGCAACCATAAATGCCGAAGCCTCCATGCCCAATCCGTAATTTGCGGCAAGAAATTGATCTCTAACCAATCCAAGAATTTTCCCTACCAACGTAATAATCATCATAAAGCTAACAGCTTTCACTGCCTGATTGCCCTTTTGTGACATAATTGTTCTCCCGCTAGATAAACTTTCTTTTGAAAAGTCAATTCATTTAAACACACAAGATGGGTAGAGATTTATCCCCACCCATCTAATACTACCTTATTTTACCCAATTTTACAATAAAACACTAAAATTTAAGAAGAAACTTATGCCTTTCCAACTTCATAGGAAACTGCATCATCGGTAATACGTAATTTTAGCATACTAAAGTTTTTATTTTCACTGCCATCTGCTCTCCAAAGGTTTGGCAGATTAATATAACGAACACCATCTTTGTTTGAGCTCCACTGGGCAGTGCCACTACAAGATACTACAAACACTGTTTTTCCCTGTTGCACATATTTATTTAAAATTCCACGGAAATACGCAGTCTCTGCCGCTGATGTAAATTCGCCTGGTGTCTTATCCATTACGATAATGATTGTGTCGTTATTGGTTGCATCCAAGTCTCTGGTCAGTGATGCATACTGGGAAGCATTTGTTGCCCGAATACCGCCTTTTGAAGCAGAAACCATTGCAAGGCTTGTGCCACCTCTATTTAAGAAACGATATCCCCCTGTCCAACTGAGCGTATCCAATTTTGGTGCTGTTTTCACATCACTTGTACCACCATAAATTGCTACAGTTGCATTGGAATCGACTGTATTTCTTACTCTTGTTCTAACGTCAGCGTAAACATTTGTGTTGATTTTTGCATCGCCACTATAAGCAACCTGACCAACAATATTTAAGTAATACGCACCATCATTTGCTTTTTGCACCTTTTTGTTTAAAGGATCCGTAGCAACGGTCGCCTGTGGTGTTGTCACTGCGGTTTTATTACCCACATTTACTTTGATATATGCAACTTGCCCATCTCTTGTGCATTTGATGTAAGTTGCGCCTACCTTTTTCGCTGTAAACACATTGCTATTCATACTACCAACCGAAGTATCTGCCACTTCATATTTTGTTGTAGTTGATACCCAATGGCTAAATCCATCTGTATCGACCACTTGCATCGCAATTGTTGCTGTTTGTCCTGCGCTATTTAATGTAATATCCGCAGAAGGTTTCAGTCTACTTGTAACGCCCGATACCAAACCAGTCTTAGAGGCAGTCAAACCATCATAGGTAGCTGTCACAGAAAACGTGCCACTTTGTGTTGGTGTGAAGTTATACCCACTCCAACTGCCCGCTACACCGCTTGCTTGCAATTGCACCGCGCTTGCTGGAATTTCAATTCTATTATAATATTCATCCAAACCATAAACAGTAAAGTTTACTGTCTTATTTGGCACTGTGCGTGTAAAAGATGGTGAAATGACAATTTGTTCAATTTCTCCCTTTGCAGCATTTTGAAAAATACCAACCGTGTCTATTACTTTTCTTTCCGAACCATCAGAGACAGTGTTTTTCACAGTCAAACTTGTTTCATCAATTGTCTTTGCAACCATAGTCGAAGAACCGCCACCGTCCAAATGCATGGCATCATATCCGCCATACTCTTTCATCAAGGTCGCCATCTCGCTATGCGTTGCGCCAATGCTATCTCCTCTGCCGTCTACAACCATAAAAATTGCCGTATTCCCATCTTGAGAAACACCAAACGCTGTTCTTGGTTGACGTCCGGATGCCACAATGGCTGTTGCCGGCGCTTCGCTGCCTTTGATAAGTAGCTTTCCACCGCCACCAAAAGCAACTTCCTTGTCATCCAAATCAATGGAAGATGTCACATTAAATGTAATCTGGTCGTTCACAGAAAATACATTTGCCGCATTGGTTCTATATGCCTTACTCATGACAATTAAATATCCATCTTCCGGAACCGCTACGGTTTCGCCTGGCTGAGAAATATAAGTAATTCTATCCCCAACTACCACAAACTTTACAAGCTCTGTAAAACGCTTGTCTAAATCGGCAGTGCTATCATCTGCCTGTCTGTCAAAACAAATCGGAAATACCATAGAAGTGACTTTATTGATTGATGCAAGTTGAATTGTTTTTTGCGCATTGCCAAAGGTCGCCGTCATTTTGAAGTAATCAAAAAATGGATTGCCGTTTTCATCTTGGAAAAACGCTGCATATTCATTTCCATTTTGGTTGATAGATGTACCTGCCGATACCAATTCACCATCTTCCATAATTGGCCCAAACGAGGCAGAGTAAGTTCCAGCCATACCAAAAAAGTCAGCATTTACGCCAGCAAGTGCACCATTGTCCGTCAACAATTTCTTCGCTGTTTCTTTTAAGCCATATTCAACTGCACTCTCCACAGGCTTAAACTCTAATGTGCTTTCAGTCAAATCCATCTTTAACACGTGCACATTTTGAATACCCGCATCAGTCATACGGCTACTTTTTTCATAAGTAACACCTCTTGTTACGGTTTGCTCCGTCTTATTATTATAATATGTAGTGGCAGCAAAAGCCCCTGTCCATGGCACCGAAACTGCTAGCATCGCCGCCAACATGATACTCGTTAATCTCTTAAATCCACCCAATTTATATTTCATTTTTATTCTCCTTATTTATCTATGACACGTTTCTTTCTTTGACGTATGATTTTGAAATTTGTTCCAAAATATTAATCTCTTGTCAAAAATAGATTTTACGTAATTTTATCACTTTTTTAGAAATTTTTCCTCTATTTTCTAAAAACTTAATGATTCTGTAATAATCCATATTTATCATCTTCGCCACTCATTTTTTGAAACAGTCATATCGTGCCAAACAGTTTCATCTTGCAAAGCCCTCATTCTATTTATCGCCAAATACAAAAAAACCTCAACACACACTTGTTTGATTTTTCAATCAACCTCATCTTCCTTACATACACAATTTGTCCACAGCATAAACTGATACTGATTTAACTTAGGAGGTTATTATATGAAAAAAGCTCTATCGGTTTGTCTTGGTCTGTTATGTATTCTCTCTCTTGGCGGGTGTGCAAAAGAAGAAGAACAATTAACAGAACTTTCCACAATCCAAAAACAACTAACAGAAATGGATGGCTATTACTGCACGGCAGAACTCACCCGCACCTCAAACAAAGGCGAAAGCGTTTATGGCACCAACCAATACGTAAAATCTACAGGAG
>JBKEAS010000197.1:0-3797 GCA_047972635.1 Anaerotignum sp. | reverse complement strand
CTTGTACGCCCTGATCACCTTTTGTACCTTGTAGACCTTGATCTCCCTTTGGACCAGTTAATCCCTGTGGGCCTTGTGAGCCTGTAAGTCCGGTATCGCCTTTGGGACCTGGATCCCCTTTGGGACCAGTTGCTCCCGTATCTCCCCTTGGACCTGCGTCTCCTTGTGGTCCTGTGAGCCCCGTGTCTCCTTTTGGGCCTGGATCGCCTTTTGGGCCTGTTGCTCCCGTATCCCCTTTGGGGCCTGTGAGCCCGGTATCGCCCTTTGGACCTGGATCACCTTGTGCGCCCGTAAGTCCTGTGTCTCCTTTTGGCCCCGTAAGTCCGGTATCACCTTTGGGTCCTGTCAATCCCTGTGCACCCTGTAAACCTGTAAGCCCCATATCTCCTTTGGGTCCTGTAAGTCCGGTATCACCTTTGGGTCCCGTAAGCCCTTGTGGACCTTGTGCACCTGTAAGTCCCATATCGCCCTTTGGGCCTGGATCGCCCTTCGGGCCAAAATCTCCCTGTGGACCCGTAAGTCCGGTATCACCTTCCGCCCCCGTAAGTCCGGTATCGCCCTTAGGGCCTGTAAGTCCTTGTGAACCTTGTGCGCCCGTAAGCCCCGTATCACCCTTTGGTCCCGTAAGTCCCGTATCACCTTTAGGGCCTGTAAGCCCCTGTGGACCTTGTGCACCTGTAAGTCCCATATCACCCTTTGGACCTGGATCACCCTTCGGGCCAAAATCCCCCTGTGGCCCCATAAGCCCGGTATCACCCTTTAATCCCGTAAGTCCTGTATCACCTTTAGGACCTGTAAGTCCTTGTGGGCCTTGTGCACCTGTAAGTCCCGTATCACCCTTTGGACCTGTAAGCCCTGTGTCGCCCTTTGGGCCCGTAAGCCCCTGCGGACCTTGTGCACCCGTAAGCCCCGTATCACCCTTTGATCCTGTAAGACCCGTGTCACCTCTGGAGCCAGGATCCCCTTTCGCTCCCGGACAACAACAAGATTCATGACCATTACGCTCATTACCATTACAGCTAAAATTTGGCATGTGACTTTCTGTATTATAAGAACCATTACCAGTTGAAATCAGAGAATTTGTTGTGTTTTTATCACAACAATCTTTATGTGGAATATAATTATAGCCTACCATTTGATCTTTTAATGAATCGTGAGGATTACTCAAAAAACTCATCTCCTTCAACAAAAATGTGATGTTTGCCATCTGTTAATAATCTATTCAAAGAAGTTATTTTTGACACTACATGAAACATTCGCATTTTGTACTTTTAAATATTCCATCCTGAAAATCCAACAAAAATGTCAACCAAACACTTGTTTAAAAAAAATCGTTCCATTTACCACTGAATATGATATAATTAAAATTATGTAGAAACGACAACTGATGAACGGAGTATAATTATGGGAAGCAATTTAATTATTGTATTATTTATTTTAGCAATTTTTTTCAACTTTTTTCTAATGTGTAATGCTATTTCAAAAAATAATGTTATTAACAGCGAATATTATGTTTATTTCGCAATCAGTGTCTGGTTGTTCACGCTTGGTTGTGTCATCGAAATCTTTTCGAATGACTTAAACACCTTAACAACATCAACAACAGTTCAATATCTAGGGTTCCCTTTTATACCAGTATTTTTCTTTTTATTTATGAGAAAACAGTATGAAAAACCGATCTTGAACAAAAAGATAATTTCAGCACTTTATATCTTCCCAATTATCACTTTCATCTTAGTATATACAAATAATCATACTCATTTGTATTTTAGTGAATTTGAATTAATTACATCCCATCATATTTCGCATAACGAAATTAAAGGCAATATCATGTTTTATGTAATGTGTATTTTTATCTATACACTATATATAAAAACAATTGTCTTTTTATTTAAGGAATACAAAAAAGCAAATGATTTTCTAAAAAAGAGGCTATTTTTAATGATACTGACTACAAGTGTTGCCTTAGGAAATGGTTTATTGTACCTTTTTGGCATTGCACCATATGGATTGGATTTATCCCCTCTGTTTTTAACGATCATAAATGCCTATATTAGTTACGACATTTATATTAAAAATGCTTTTTCAAATATTGATTTTACTCGCAGTTTCGTCTTAGACGAAATGAAAGATGCTTATCTTCTAGTGGATCAAAACGGAGCATTTCTTGACGCAAATAAAATTGCTTTAAAAATTTTTCCTGTTTTAAATAACACAAAAATAAATACAAATATATTTGATACTTTAAACATTCCAGCAATTGAACCTTTAAAAAAGAATAGCCTTGATTCTATTGAATTTAACATACTCAATGCCGAAAATGTAAATTTCACTTACAAAATCACGGTCTCATCCATAACAGATAGAAAAGGTGCTGCTATTTATTCGTGGTTAATAACTGATGTTTCCGATTACAAACATTTGATGTCTGAATTAGACTATTTAGCAAAATATGATTTGGGTTCTGGCATCTTTAACAGACGCACTTTCTTTGACATTTTTCAAAACAGAACATTACCAGACAACCTTAAGACAAATTTTGCTATCTTAATGATTGATATAGATCACTTTAAATCAGTTAATGACCGCTATGGTCATTTGTGTGGAGATTATGTAATCAAAGAAATGGCAAATAGATTTTCTAAAATCATTCGAAAAAATGATATTTTGGCAAGATATGGTGGAGAAGAATATGTAATATATATTGAAAATGTCACACCCAATTCTCTATCTAATATTTGTAAAAAAATCAACACAGAGATTGAATTAACTCCTTTTTTTTACGAGGATTTTACATTCCACGCTACTGTAAGCATCGGCGGTACAATTTTTGATGCAGATAAATTTAAAAGCGTAAATGATGTTTTAAGTATAGCCGATGAACGGTTATACCAAGCAAAACATCAAGGAAGAAACTGTGCAGTGTTAAACTAGCTTGTTTATTAAGGAGATAGAAAAATGAATACTTTCGTCGCTGTATACGCTTTATCAACAATAACAGCACTTCTACTTTTATATATAAGTATCTACAAAAGCAAAAAAATCAAATTAAATTTTTTCACTTTCTTTATTCTTCATGTCTCTATTTATATGTTAGGTGTAACAATTGAAATATCTTCTGAAACTATTCGTCAAGCTACAATTGCTAATACGATCGAGTTTCTAGGAACCTGCTTCATTCCACAATATTTTTTGTTAACAATATGTGAGTATACAGAAAATGAAATAAAGAACAAATGGTTGTTAGCTTCTCTTTTTGTTATTCCAGTTTGCACGTTTTTACTGGTTTTGACTTATCCGCTTAACCACCTTTTCTACACCGAATATACACTAGTAAATATTGCCGGAATAAATTTTTTAGGTTACACAGGCTCTATATATCGTACAATTTTTTTCATTCATTTTGTTTTTCTGATTTTAATTTCATTCTATTTGATGCTTAGTACATATTTAAAAAGCGGTAGCTCTACAAAAAAGCGTATGGCATTCCTTCTAAAGGGAACAATAATCCCGTTTATCGTAGCTATAGCTTATTTACTTGGAATAACACCTTATGGAATTGATTTCACACCATTATCATTGTTATTAATGTGCCTATATTATATGTATCATTTACTATTTAAAGAAGTTTTTATTACAAAAAGATTTGCTCGCTCCTATATTTTAGACAACATGAAGGACGGATATTTTTTAGTGGATGAACAAAATCGGTTTATCGATGCAAATAAAAATGCAAAAATAATATTCCCTTCACTTCTTTCATGTAATATCGGCGAATCTATCAACCCATTGCCTGA